>NZ_JBWZET010000377.1:0-13454 GCF_056722145.1 Rhizomicrobium sp.
GCCGTAAAGCAGGGATTAACCGTACGCCCTGCCAGACCCAGTTTGGGACGATTTTTGCGGGCCCGGCGCGCGCTGCTTCACGCCTGAAGAAGCCGTAGCGTTTTTTCAGGCAGAAATTCTCGGCATAGCTGCATCCAACCAGCCAACTGGCTGCATCTACCCTGTGCCAATACGGAATTCGCCGGTTGGTAAGAATGTGTTAACCGTTCCGGGTGTGGATTCCTAAATAGTTTGAACTCCCCACTACTCGGGACTTGCATATTGTGAAGTTCACGCTAGATTGAACTTAGCAATAGCCGAGAGGGCGGAAGCAACGCGAGTGTGACGTGACTGAAGAAACGCAATACACGCGTAAATTCCGTAAGGAGCTAATGGCCGGACTATCGTCCTTGGTCCTGCTGGCAGTGCTCGCGCGCGCCGGCCGGGAAATGTACGGATACGAAATCGCCAAAGCCGTGAAGGCGGAAGGCGAAGGCGGGCTGATCTTCAAGCAGGGTGCGATCTACCCTGTCCTGCGCTCGCTCAATGCACTCGGACTGCTCGGCAGCCGCGTCGAGGCTTCGGCGTTCGGACCGCCGCGCCGCTACTACAACATCACCGACGAAGGGCGCAAAGCGCTCGCCGAATGGCAGTTCGCCTGGCGCGACATGCGCGAGTTCGTCGACGACGCGCTCAAAGCCGGTGTCACCCCCGGAGGGACGGGTAATGAATATCGTCCAACCGCCTAATTCGGTTCGCGGCTATCTGTTCGATTTGCGACGGGCGCTGAAAGGCGCCCCGCGCGGACTGATTGCCGACGCTCTCGCCGATTGCGAAGAGCATCTCAACATGGAGATCGCGCAGAATCCCGATCTGGATGAAGCCGCGATCATGGCCTCCGTCATCGATACATACGGATCGCCGCAGGAAATTGCAGAGGAATACCGCGACATGGAAGCAACCATTTCCACGCCATTCCCGAAGCAGGATGCCGAAAACGGGCGCGGCGGCGGCTTTTTCGGAGTCGTTTCCGATCCGAAGACGTACGGCGCCCTGCTCTACATGCTGCTGTCGCTGGTCACCGGCACGTTCTATTTCGTCTGGACCATCGCCGGCATTTCGATCACCGCAGGAACCAGCGTCCTCATCATCGGCATTCCGCTGGCGCTGGTGTTCTTGATGTCGTTCCGCGTGCTCAGCCATCTCGAAGGACGCATCGTCGAAGCGCTGCTCGGCGTGCGCATGCCGCGCCGCCTGCCCGCCGCCAATGTCGAAGAGAAAATCTGGCCGCAAATCAAGGATGCGCTCGGCGATGTGCGCACCTGGACGAGCGTGTTCTATCTGCTTCTGATGCTGCCGCTGGGCATCGTCTACTTCACCCTCACGATCGTCGGCTTGTCGTTGTCGCTTGGTGTTGCCGGCGTTTCGCTCTATTCGCTGGTCACCAACGAGAGCCACATCCAGGTCACCGGACTTCCGTGGTTGGAACACCTCTTCCACACCGCGCCGGGTCTCATTCTGCTCGTTGTCGCCGGCGTGCTGCTGTTTTTCGCGCTGCTGCACCTCGCGCGCTTCGTCGGCTGGATGCACGGTAAGATCGCAGAGGGCCTGCTGGTTCGCCTTTGATCTTCCGCCTACGCAGTATCCACATTACAACGATTTCAGGCTGCGGCGCGTGATCCAAATCGGAGCGCGCCGTGTGTCTTTGCAGCCTCATTGTTGCATCGAGCACATCACACCGCGTGCGACCGATTAACCGAGACGATGCGGCGGATTCGTTGGTACGTGTGCGCGCGTATCGTTAATCCAGGAGTAATGGTTGACGCGCCAGCATGCCGTGGGGCTATATGCGATCCGCGTTTCGACGCTCCGCAACGGTCTGAGACAACTACAACAATCGCATAAGCCAGGGAGCAATCGTGAACCGTCGCACCGAATCGACGCCGCTGAATTTCGAGCCGGAATGGTCGGGCTCGCAGCGCGAAGCGGCGACGTTCAACAGCGAAGGCCGCTGGCGAATTGTTTCCACATCGGTATCGGCACTGATCGTCGGATCGGTCGCGTGGCTCGCAGTTAACACGATGCCGCCGGTTTCGGGCGGCACTGTGGAAAACGCCAATCGCGGTTTCCTGCCTTACCGGCTGTTTCAGCAGCTGACCCAGAGCGGCCCGGATGGATTGTTCGGATCCACACCGAATCCGACAGCGCAGCAACCCGGTGCGCTCGACCACGCCGCCAACGCCGAACGTGCCGCGCCGCATCCCTCGACCGAAACGCACACGGTGACGCTGGAGTCCGGCGATACGCTGGCCGGGCTGCTCGAGAATGCCGGCATTTCGGCCGACGACGCCAATGCCGCCATCGCCGCACTCGGCAAGGTGCACAACGCCCGCTCGCTGAAGGCCGGGCAGAATTTCGAAATCACCTACGACACGCGGCCCGACATCGCCGGCGCCAGCGCCAATGATCCGTCTGCAGACGAAGGCGACGAAGACATGTCGCACGGCCAGGCGGTGGCGGGCGAACCGATCACGCGGCTGATCTCGATCAAGTTCTCGCCAACGGTCGATCACGACGTCACCGTGGCGCGCGCCGGCGATGGCAGCTTCCAAGCGACCGACGCGATCAAGCAGCTCGTCCCCCACGTTCATCGCGCCGGCGGTACCATCGACGGCAGCTTCTATGCCTCAGCCATGCGCGCCGGCATCCCGACCGACGTCGTCGGCGAGATGGGCAAGATGTTCTCGTACAAGATCGACTTCCAGCGCGACCTGCAGCCGGGCGACTCGTTCGAGGTGTTCTACGACTACTACTACACGCCGGAAGGCGTGCCGGCCCACCAAGGCACCATCTCGTACGCGATGATGAAGACCGGCGGCCGCCAGATCGTGCTCTATCGCTATCAGGCGAACCCGAACGATCCGCCGGAATATTTCGACGCCGGCGGCGAAAGCGTCAAAGGCATGCTGATGAAGACGCCGGTCGACGGCGCCCGCATCACCTCCAGCTTCGGCATGCGCTTCCATCCAGTGCTCGGCTATTCGCGCATGCACAAGGGCGTCGACTTCGGCGTTCCGATCGGCACGCCGGTGATGGCGGCCGGCGGCGGCACCATCGCGTTCATGGGCTGGTCGAACGGCTACGGCCGCTTCGTCCGCATCAATCACGGCAGCGGCTTCGCCACCGGCTACGGACATCTGTCGCGGTTCGCGCCCGGCCTGCACGTCGGTTCGAAGGTGCGTCAGGCGCAGATCGTGGCCTACAGCGGCAATACCGGCATGTCGACCGGCCCGCACCTGCACTATGAGACCCTGGTCAACAACCAGCAGGTCAATCCGCTCAAGCTGAAGATGGCGCAAGGGCGCAAGCTGGCGGGCAAGGAATTGCGCGCCTTCCAGGCCGAGCGCCTGCGAATCGACGACAAGCTGGCGGCCACCAAGCTCGAGACCAAAGTCGCCGACGTCGCCACCAACCTCCGCAACGGCACGAAATAACGCGCTATTTCCGCAACTTGCCGGTGGCGAACCTTTTTCGTTCGTAAGACGTACGAGACTCGCGCACACTTCCAGGCTGCCGGCGCATAGACCGGCGATCTGGGGAGTGAAAGCATGGCGAACGAAAACGCACCGCAGGTGAATCCTGCGGCCCTGGGACTGGTCGCATTCGGTCTCACCACCGTTCTGTTGAGCCTCATCAATGCCGGCGTGCTGCCGCCCGGCGGCGAACCCGTCGTCATTCCGCTGGCGATTGCGCTTGGCGGTACGGCGCAGATTTTCGCCGGCATCTTCGAAGTGAAGATCGGCAATACCTTCGGCATGACGGCCTTCATCGCCTATGGCGCGTTCTGGTGGTGGTTCGCGCTGCTGCTGCTGCTCGGCGGCAACCATGTGCTCGACCTGTCGGCCGCCCATTCCACCATTGCCGTGGCGCTGCTGCTGTGGGGCGTGTTCACGCTCTACATGTGGATTGCGTCGTTCCGGCTGTCGCGCGTGGTCAACCTCGTGTTCCTGACGCTGTGGATCACGTTCTTCCTGCTCGGCACTGGCGCGCTGTTCACCATGCCGGCGATCAGCCATCTCGGCGGCTGGATGGGCCTCGTCTGCGGCACGCTCGCGCTCTACGGCAGCTTCGCCACCGTCACCAATGCGACGTTCGGCAAGATCGTGCTGCCGGTGGGGTGAAACGCAGGTGTCATCCCCGGCTGCGCAAGCGCAACGTCACCGTGCTCGCCGGGGATGACACCGTTTGTCAGTTCAAGCTTCGGCTCGGCGCGTTCTCGTAGGCGAGATCGTCGGCGGTGGTGAATTCCTCGCCGTTGAGGGTGAGAGAGGAATGGCCGGCGCTGACCTCCACCGTGGCGCCGTCGCCGATCTTGCCTTCGAGCAGCAACTGCGCCAGCGGGTCCTGCAGGCGGCGCTGGATCACGCGCTTCAGCGGCCGCGCGCCGTAAACCGGATCGTAGCCGGCATGCCCCAGCCAATCACGCGCCTTGGCATCGAGCCGAATCGCGATCTTGCGATCGGCCAGCAGCTTCGACAAACGGGCGATCTGGATGTCGACGATTTTGTCCATGTTGGCGCGCGACAGGCGGTGGAACAGGATAATTTCGTCGAGGCGGTTGAGGAACTCGGGACGGAAGTGCGCCCGCACCGCCGCCATCACTTCGGCACGCACCTCCGGCGTATCCGGGCCGGTCATCAGTTCGGTTCCGAGATTGGAGGTCAGGATGATCACGGTATTCTTGAAATCGACCGTGCGCCCCTGCCCATCAGTCAGACGGCCGTCATCGAGCACCTGCAGCAGCACGTTGAACACGTCAGCGTGGGCCTTTTCCACCTCGTCGAACAGGATCACCTGATACGGCCGGCGCCGCACCGCTTCGGTAAGCACGCCGCCTTCCTCGTAGCCGACATAGCCCGGCGGGGCGCCGATCAGGCGCGCGACCGCGTGCTTCTCCATGAATTCGCTCATGTCGATGCGGACCATGGCGTTGTCGTCGTCGAACAGGAACGCGGCCAGCGCCTTGGTCAGTTCGGTCTTGCCGACACCGGTGGGGCCGAGGAACAGGAACGAGCCGATCGGCCGGTTGGGGTCCTGCAAGCCGGCGCGAGCACGGCGCACGGCGTTGGAGATGGCGCGCACCGCCGGCGTCTGGCCGACGACGCGATGTTCGAGCGCCTCCTCCATCTTGAGCAGCTTGTCGCGCTCGCCTTCCAGCATCTTGTCGACGGGAATGCCGGTCCAGCGCGAGACGATCTGGGCGATGTGCTCAGGCTGCACCGCCTCGTTGACCATGGCGCTCTGGCGCCGCTCTTCGATATCCTGAAGCTGCTTGTCGAGGCCGGGAATGACGCCATATTGCAGCTCACCGGCGCGGGCATACTCGCCGCGGCGCTGGGCGATGGCGACTTCGGCCCGGGCCTTGTCGAGGCGATCCTTCAGCGACTGCACGTCCTGGACGGACTGCTTTTCCTCTTTCCACTTCGCGGTCAGCACGGCGGACTGCTGTTCGAGGTCCGCAAGGTCTTTTTCGAGCGTGGCGAGCCGGTCCTTGGAGGCCTTGTCGGTCTCCTTTTTCAGCGCTTCGCGTTCGATCTTGAGCTGGACCACACGGCGGTCGAGTTCGTCGAGCTCGTCGGGCTTGGAATCCACCTGCATGCGCAAGCGGCTGGCCGCTTCGTCCATCAGGTCGATGGCTTTGTCCGGCAGGAAGCGGTCGGTGATGTAGCGGTTGGAGAGCTGCGCGGCGGCGACGATGGCGCTATCGGTGATGCGCACGCCGTGGTGCACTTCGTACTTCTCTTTCAAGCCGCGCAGGATGGAAATGGTGTCTTCCACCGTCGGCTCGCTGACGAACACCGGCTGGAAGCGGCGGGCCAGCGCGGCATCCTTTTCGATATGCTTGCGGTATTCGTTGAGCGTGGTGGCACCGACGCAATGCAGTTCGCCGCGCGCCAAGCTCGGCTTGAGCAGATTGGAGGCGTCCATGGCGCCTTCGCCGGCACCGGCACCGACCAGGGTATGCATCTCGTCGATGAAGAGGATGACTTTGCCTTCGGCGGCGGTGATCTCGTTGAGCACAGCCTTCAGCCGCTCCTCGAATTCGCCGCGATATTTGGCACCGGCAATCAGCGCGCCCATGTCGAGCGCCATCAGTCGCTTGTCGCGCAAGCTTTCCGGTACGTCGCCGTTGACGATGCGCAGCGCCAAGCCTTCGGCAATGGCGGTCTTGCCGACGCCGGGCTCGCCGATCAGTACGGGATTGTTCTTGGTCCGGCGCGACAGCACCTGCACCGTGCGGCGGATTTCCTCGTCGCGGCCGATTACCGGATCGAGTTTGCCGGTGCGCGCCAGTTCGGTGAGGTCGCGGGCATATTTCTTGAGCGCGTCATAGGCGTTTTCCGCCGTGGCGCTGTCGGCGGTGCGGCCCTTGCGCAGATCGGCGATGGCCTTGTTCAGGTTCTGCGGCGTGACCCCGGCATCCTTCAGGATGCGGGCGCTGTCGCCGGCGGACATGGCGAGCGCGAGGAGCAGGTATTCGGCGGTGACGAAACTGTCGCCGGCCTTGGTCGCGACCTGCTGGGCGCTCTCGAGCAGGCGGGCGGTGTCGTTGTGGACGTAACTCTGCTGGGCGCCTTGCACCTGCGGCATCTTCTGGAGCGCGCGGGCGACGCTGTCGCGAACCTGCTCGGGACGGCCGCCGGACGCGGCGATCAGGCGGGCAGCAAGGCCCTCCTCATCGTCGATCAGGACCTTCAACAGGTGCTCGGGGGTGAAATACTGGTGGTTGGAACGAACAGCGAGTCCCTGCGCGGACTGAATGAATCCACGCGCGCGTTCGGTGAACTTCTCGATATCCATGTCTGCCTCTCAAGCCCTCGCCATTCAGGCCCCACAGTTGCGGCAGCCTAGGACGAGTCCGGTTAATGCACGACCGGCTTTTTCAATGGTCGCGCGACGTACCGGAAAACCGCAAAACGCACTTTTCCGGTCGCGCTCCACAGGGGCGCCGTGCTGGCAGATATGTGGGAATTGGGAGGGGCGGCTACAAGGGGGCGCGACGGAATGAAACCGCGCAATCCCCCCTCCGGCCTGGCGGCCACCTCCCCGCTATTCGAACACCGTGCCCGCTGATGGGGCGGATATCCGCGGGGGAGGAAAGACTATTCCGCTATTCCGCGACTTCGGCTTCGTCGCCTTCTTCTTCGCCCTCGTCGAGGTCCTGGCCCTCAGCAAGCGAGAAGGACGGCGCGCTGGCGGAACCGGCGACGGGCGGCACGCCCGGCTGGTCGCCGGTGCCCGGACGCGGCTGCTGGCCGTTGGCAATCTGCTGGGCCTGCCACTGCGCCTGCTGAGCCTGCGCGGCGGCCATGATGCGATAATAGTGCTCGGCGTGCTGCAGGTAGTTCTCGGCCATGACGCGGTCGCCGCTGGCGTTGGTGTCGCGGGCGAGCTGCAGGTACTTTTCATAGATGTGCGAAGCGGTGCCGCGGATCTTCACTTCCGGGCCGCTCGAATCATAGCTGCGGTTCGGATTGAATCCGCCACCACCGCCGCCGCCACCACCGCCACCGCTGTGTCCGTTGTGACCGTTCTGCGGCCTGCGGCCGCCTCTGCGTGAGCGTTTCACTCAAATCCCCTTGGGTTCGGACCAAACCGCGTTCTGTGGACCGCTACGTCCACTGCGCGCGCGCAGGCCGGCTTGCATGAACAACATCCGAAATACGTCTTTCGCAGTGCCAGAGGCCGGGCGCGATCTACGCGCCACATACGCCTGGCCCTGGGGCCCGGCGCCTCTCCCCGGAATCGGAAACTAGCTGGAAGCCGTGGCCATTCCAACTCTTTTTTCGTCCCGGCTAGTTCGGACCCGGTCCGGTAACCACGACCCGCGGGATTCCCGCCAAGTCCGGGGCTATATGGAGCACAGACAAACCCTCCGCCGCCATCAGGGCTTGTGCTGAGACCGCCTGCCCGGCGCCGATTTCCACGAACGCGGTCCCGCTCAGGTGGCGCCCGAAGGCGGCGGCCAGCGCCCTTACCGCGTCCAGCCCGTCGGGGCCGCCATCGAGGGCGCTGACCGGCTCGTACGCGCGTACATCGGGCTCAAGTCCGGCAATGTCGGCGGCCGGAATATAAGGCGGGTTGGAAACAACCACGTCCCACCTCCCGGCGACATTCTTCATCCAGTTGCCAAACCGTACTTCCGCCCGTTCCGCGAGCCCGAGATGGGCGAGATTGCGGCTCGCTACGGCAAGCGCTTTCTCAGAGGCATCAATGCCTAAGCCGCTGGCCTTGGGAAATTCCTTTAACAACGCCGCGAGCAGGCAGCCCGATCCGGTTCCGAGGTCGAGAATCTTCAGCGGCGCGGCACTCGACGGGAACCGGTCCAGCACCTGCTCGACGATGGTTTCCGTCTCCGGGCGTGGAATCAGCACCGCCGGCGACACCTCGAATTCGAGGCTCCAGAACTCTTTGGAACCGACGATATAGGCAATTGGCTCGCGCGCGAGGCGGCGCTTGACCAGGGCCGCAAACTGGCCGGGATTGCGCTGGGCGGCGTCCCACAACAGCCGCACGTCGAGGCGGGGGTTGCCGACTCCGGCCTCAGTGAGCCGGCGGATCGCATCGGGCCTCGGATCAGTCATACCGGATCGCTCACGCTTCGTCCGATTCCAGTTCGGCGAGTCGGCTGGCCTGATCTTCGGTCACCAGGGCATCCACCACGTCGGCGAGGTCGTCGCCGGAAATGATGCGGTCGAGCTTGTAGAGGGTCAGGTTGATGCGGTGGTCGGTGACGCGCCCTTGCGGGAAATTGTAGGTCCGGATGCGCTCGGAGCGGTCGCCGGAGCCGACCAAGGACTTGCGTTCCGAGGCGCGAGCGGAATCGACGCGTTCGCGTTCCATCTCGAACAGCCGCGCCTTGAGCAGCTTCATCGCCTGGGCCTTGTTCTTGTGCTGGCTCTTTTCGGTCTGCTGCGCCACCGCCAAGCCGGTCGGCAGATGGGTAATGCGGACCGCGCTTTCGGTCTTGTTGACGTGCTGGCCGCCGGCGCCGGAGGCCCGGAAAACGTCGATGCGCAAGTCTTTGTCGTTGATCTCGATGTCGACGTCTTCGGCTTCGGGCAGCACCGCCACCGTGGCCGCCGACGTATGAATGCGCCCGCCCGCCTCGGTTACCGGTACGCGCTGGACGCGATGCACGCCGCTCTCGAACTTGAGCTTGGCGAACACGCCCTGCCCCTGCACGTCCAGCACCGCTTCCTTGATGCCGCCGAGATCGGATTCGGACAGACTCATTACGTCGACCTTCCAGCCCTGAAGCTGGCAGTAACGGGTGTACATCTTGAGCAAGTCGCCGGCGAACAGCGCCGCCTCGTCGCCACCGGTGCCGGCGCGGATTTCGAGGATGGCGGAGGAATTGTCGGCGGCATCCTTCGGCAGGAGCTGGATCTTGAGGGCGTGTTCCAGCGCTTCCAGCGCGCCCCTCAGCTCGGCCCGCTCTTCTTCCGCCAGCGCCCGCATCTCGGAGTCGGTGGACGGATCGGCGATCAGCGTCTCGGCGTCCTCGATCTGCCGCTGGGTGGTGCGGTAGGCGCGCGCGGCTTCCACCACCGGCGACAGCTCGGCGTGCTCCTTGGACAGCTTGACGAAGGACGGCCCTGCCACGCCCGACGACAGTTCCGCCTCCACGGCGTGGAAGCGGTCAAGCAGGCGTTCGAGTTTGGCGGTCGGGATCATGGGAGCGGCGCAATACCACGGGACGGGCGCGCTCGTAACCCCCCGTCAGCCGGCTCGGCGCAGCGACCCCGCGACCTGTCGCCAGACTTGCGACTGGCGCACGAAACTGAGCACGATCGCAGCCAATACGGTCATCTCGAACCACCACAGCGGTTCGCGCAGGAAAAGGGTCGCGACCTGGATCACGCTTTCGGCCGGCGTCGGCCCCGATCCGCCCATGATATCGGCGAGCAGCATCAGATCGGAGCGCGCCGATTCAGCCCACAGGCAGCCTGCGAGCGCGCCCAGCGTCCAGCCGATCAGGCACCGCAACCCGGGCTCGGCGCGCTCCCGCAGCCGCCACAGGCCGGGCAATGCCGCGACCAGATACACCGCGCGATAGTTGAGGTTCGCCTGCACGACGAAGCACGACACCATCACCACCGCGGCGAACAGCAACAGCGCGTACGCCCACTCGCCCCAGATCGTCGGCGGCAGCAGCACATCCAAACGGCGCGACAGCCGCCACGCTGCGATGCCAGCGGCGACGAGCAGCACGATCAGCAACGGAGCCAGCGCCCCGGGACGCAGGCCGGCCACATCGGCAAGCCCGAGCGTGAACTGGCGGGCACCGAACGTGTCGCCGAACCAGTCCGCTCCCGGAAACTGCATCCGCGCGAAGGTGTAGCGGAACTTGCAGGCGAATAACGCCAGCGCCGCGATGCTGAACCCTGTGATCACCAGGAACGTCTTCAGACGCTCGCGCAAGGCCATGGCGAGCAGGCAGAATGGATAGAATTTCAGGAACCCGAGCAGAAATCCGGCCGCGGCCGCCAGACGAAGCCGCAGCCGTGGCGTCGCGACGACGATCACCGTCGCCACAACGACGAAGAAAACGACATCGAGATTGCAGCGGTCGAGTGCGAAAACGAACACCGGCGAAGCGGCGACCAGCCAACCCACCCCGACCTCGGCGAAACTACGCGGCCGGACCACGGCCACGAGCAGCGCGAGAAAGGCGCCATCGATGGCAAGTCCGAGCGGCAGCGTCGCGGCGATGCCGATGCCGCCCAGCCAGGGACGGGCGAGCAACGGCGAATAGTTCAGCGGCCGGCCGATCGGATCGCAGGGATTGTGAACCAACACGTCATAACCGCGGCGGGCGCACTCCGACCACGACAGCACGCCTTCGAGATCGAAGAACGGCAGCGGCGCGGCGTAATTCGACACCACCACGGCATCGAGCCCGAACCAGCGCATCGCCCAGAAATAGAGGACGCCGTTGGTGAGCCAGATCAGCACCCAGGCGCCGTAGAACGCCACGAGCCCGGCCGCGAACAGCAGCGTCCAACGCGAGTCCCAACGCGAAACTTCCATCACGCCCCCCGGCGATCCGGGCGCATTGTGCCGGGGCCGGCGCGTGGCCGCAAGCTATCCGCGCTTGTGGTTCACCCAGGGGCTGGCCGAGGCGAGTTTGAGGCGGAACTCCTTGCGCCCGTAGTCGATCGAAACGGTCTGGAACTCGCGCAGGAAGTTGAGGCCGATCAGCAACGCCGGCTTGTCGATAAGGCCCCAGATGCGGAACACGTCGAGGTCGGCCACCGCAATCTCGCAACCGGAGAATTCCAGGTTGCCGAGCAGGATGGTTTCCACCTTCACCACCTTGCCTATGCGCGATCCGCCGGTGATGCCGGTCAGCTCGATGTCGCGGTCGCCGGTATAGCCGGGGCCACTCTGCATCAGCGCCTGCCGCAGCGCCTCATTACCCGCAGAAACCTCGGCGCCGGAATCGAGAAACGCCATCGTCAGAACGCCGTCGACGCGGCAGGCCACCGAGCGCAAATGGCCGTCATCGCCCGGCGCCGATAGACGGGTATCGTTGCCGGTCTTCTCGACGAATTCCAGCGGCAGACTGTTGGTGACGCGCAACGTCCACTTCTTGAAATCAAACACGACGCGGTGATTGCCGATAGCATCGAGACCGAGAAAGCCGTCGGCTTTCAGTAGCGCGCGCGGCAGCACCGGCATGTCGAGAGCGGAGCGCACGACGGCGCCGAACCGCAACTCGTCCACCGGCACGCTCACCGCCGGCAGCGCGCGGATGATCCCCTGCACCATCACCTGATGGCCGGCCTGCAGATGCAGCGCCTGGGCGACGTCCTCGGCGATCACACTATGGTCGGCGCCGGTGTCGACGATGAAATGAAACGGCCCCTTGCCGTTGATATGCACTGAGGTGGTGAGCTGGCGCTCCTGGATTTTCACCTGCGCCGGCAGCGGCTCGAACCCGCCCGGATTTTCGGCAAAGGCGGAACGGGAAAAAGCGAGGCCGGCGAGGCCGCATCCAATCAGGTCCCGGCGCCGCAGAGCGATCATGGACATGTTCTCCCCCGTGGGCGGCTCGCTGACGGCGCCGCCACGGAAGCCATGCTAACAGATCGGCAGCTCTCAGCCGATCATTTCTACGAGAACGGGAACGGTTGGCGTACCATCCTTCACGAACCCGCTCATCGCGGATTTTCGTCTTTCCTCCCCGGCTATAAAACGGAGCGTGCGGCACGTGGATTGTGCGCCACGGGGGAGGAAAGGAGGTGACGCGAGGTCCTATTCCGCCGCGGTGTTGTGGGCGGCTTCGATTTCAGCGGCTTTCTTTTCGACCAGATCGACGACGTGCTCGATCAGGTCCGGATTCTCGATCCGGTAGACCGGCTTGCCGTTGAGATAGATCTGGCCGTGGCCCTTGCCGGCGCCGCCGCCGGTGAAGCCGATGTCGGTCCCCAGCGCCTCGCCCGGCCCGTTGACGACGCAGCCGATGATGGAAAGGCTCATCGGCGTGGTGATGTGCTTGAGGCGATCCTCCAGCGTCTTCACCGTGTTGATGACATCAAAGCCCTGCCGCGCACACGACGGGCACGACACGATGTTCACGCCGCGGGCCCGCAGCCCGAGACCCTTCAGGATATCGAAGCCGACGCGGACTTCTTCCACAGGATCGGCCGACAGCGAAACGCGGATGGTATCGCCGATGCCGCTCCACAGAAGCTGGCCCATGCCGATCGCCGACTTCACCGTACCGGAGATGAGACCGCCCGCCTCGGTGATGCCGAGATGCAAGGGACAATCGATCGCCGCCGCCAGCGCGCGATAGGACGCGACCGCCAGGAAGACGTCGGATGCCTTGACCGAAATCTTGTATTCGCGAAAATCGTTGTCATCGAGGATGGAGGCGTGCTTGAGCGCGCTTTCGACCATCGCTTCGGGACACGGCTCGCCGTACTTCTCCATCAGCTCATGTTCGAGCGAACCGGCATTGACGCCGATGCGGATCGAGCAGCCATGGTCCTTGGCGGCCTGCACCACTTCCTTGACGCGCGCCGCCGAGCCGATGTTGCCGGGATTGATGCGCAGGCACGCCGCGCCCGCTTCCGCCGCCTCAATGGCGCGCTTATAGTGGAAATGGATGTCGGCCACGATCGGGATCGTCGCCGCCTTGCAGATCGCCTTCATCGCCGCGGTCGACTCTTCGTCCGGGCACGAGACACGCACGATGTCGGCGCCCGCTTCTTCCACCCGGCGGATCTGGTCGATGGTCGCCTTGGCGTCGGCCGTGACCGTGTTGGTCATGGTCTGCACGCTGATCGGCGCATCGCCACCGATGGCGACCGGCCCGACATGAATCTGCCGGCTCTTACGCCGTTGGATTTCGCGATAGGTACGCACGCTCATGGCAACCCTTTACAGCCAGACTTCCTACCGGC
>NZ_JBWZET010000378.1:0-13891 GCF_056722145.1 Rhizomicrobium sp.
GGCTTCGAGCACTGCATCGCCAACATGTATCTATTACCGCTCGCCTGGGTGCTGGTGACGACGGGCCATGCGCCGGTGGGGCTCGACGTGTCGGCGGTGACGCTCGGTGCCATCGTGCACAACCTGATCCCGGCCACGCTCGGCAACATCGTCGGCGGCGCCGGCTTCGTCGGCCTCATCTATTGGGCGATCTATCGCAAGGCCTACCGGCACTGACTGTACTGTCCTCCGCCGTCTGCTAAGTTGGGGTGATAGAGGGGGAGGACTTGATGCGCAAATCGTTGCTCGCTGCCGTGGTGCTGATGGCGTCGGCGGCTGCGGCCGCGCCGGCCGATAACGACCTGCACGCCCTTTACACCAGCGAATGGTCGTGGCGCATCGCCGAGTTCGCCGACGACGAGGACAACACGCGTCCGGTCCCCGCGCATCTGCCGCATGTCGATGTCCGCACCCAAACCGCACATCTCGCCCGCTGGCAGGACACGCTGGCGCGCCTCAACAGGATTCCGACCGGGCTGCTGTCCACCCGCGAGCAGGTCAATGCCCAAGTCTATCGCTTCCAGCTCGAAAGCCTGATCGCCGAGCAGAAATTCCGCGGTTGGGAAATGCCGGCCAATTCGGATTCGAATTTCTGGGGCGAGTTCAATTATCGCGCCCGCCGCCCGTTCCGTACTATCGACGATTACCGCGCCTGGATTTCCCAGATCGGCGAGGTGCCGCGCTATTTTGCCGAGAACATCGCGAACATGCGCGCCGGCCTGGCCCGCGGCTTCACCCCGCCGCGCGTGACGTTGCAGGGCCGCGGCGCCTCGATCCTTGCGGTCGCCAAGGCGAAGCCGCAGGACACTGTTTTCTATCTGCCGTTCCAGGATATGCCGGGCATTCCCGCCGCCGCGCAGAAGCAGCTTCGCGCCGAGGCGTTGAAGGTGATCGCCGCGAAGGTGCAGCCGGCGTTTGCCGATCTGGCGAAATTCTGGGACGGCGAATATGTGCCGCATACACGCACGACGCTCGCCGCCGAAGCGCTGCCCGACGGCAAGGCGTACTACCGCCAGCAGATCGTCGAATACGCGACGCTCGCCAAGTCGCCCGACGAAATCCATCGCATCGGTGTTGCCGAAGTCGCCAAGCTGCATATCGAGATGGAAGGCGTGATGCGCCAGACCGGTTTCCAGGGCGATTTTCCGGCCTTCCTGAAGTACCTGCGCAGCGATCCACGCTTCTATGTGAAGACGCCGCAGGCCCTGCTCGATCGCGCCGCCTGGATCGCCAAGGAATTCGACGGCAAGGCCTCGCTCTATTTCGGCCTGTTGCCGCGCACCCGTTTCGCCATCCGCCCGGTGCCCGACGATCAGGCGCCGTTCTACACCTCGGCCCGCGGCGGTCCGGGGCTGTTTCTCGTCAACACCTACAATCTCAAATCGCGCCCGCTCTACAGCCTGCCGGCGCTGACGCTGCACGAGAGTGCGCCCGGCCATGCTTTCCAGATGCCGCTGGCGATGGAAGACACTTCGCTTCCCGATTTCCGCCGCCATTCCTACATCTCCGCCTATGGCGAAGGCTGGGCGCTCTATTGCGAGTGGCTGGGGCAGGAGATGGGCATGTATCATACCCCCTATGAGCGCTTCGGGATGCTGTCGTTCCAGGTCTGGCGTGCGGCGCGGCTGGTGGTTGATACCGGCATCCATTCCAAAGGTTGGTCGCGTGCGCAGGCCATCGCCTATTTCCGCGATAACACCGCATTGCCCGAGCACGAAATCGAAACCGAGGTCGATCGCTACATCACTTGGCCGGGACAGGCGACGTCGTATTATCTCGGCGAGATGGCGATCCGTGCCGCCCGCGCCAAAGCGGAAAAGGCATTGGGGCCGAAGTTCAGTATCCGCGCCTTCCACGATACCGTGCTGGCGACCGGCTCGGTGCCGCTGCCGGTATTGGAGTGGCAGGTCAACACCTTTATCGCAGCGGGCGGCAAGGGTCCGTACCCCGACCTCGAATGAGGATCAGGGTCCGGCGAAATAGATCACCGCGAACAGCACCACGACCAGCACCAGTCCGATCGCGAGCACAAACCGCATCCGCCCCAGCGTCACGCCTTGGCGTGCCTCTTGGATGTTGCGCTGGTGATGTTCGTTGTCTTCGCTGGGTTGATTGACCATGGATAAAGAAATGGGGCCGGAATTCCGGCCCCGATTATTACTGCGGCGGGGTGGAGGTGTTCGGCGTGGTCGTGGATCCGCTTGGGGTGTTGGGAGCCGTGGGGCTCATCGTCGGATCGTTGGGCTGTGTCGGCGGATTGGTCTGGCCCGGCGGTACCGTCTGCGGCGTCGAATAAGTGGAGTTGTTTTCGTTCTGGCTGCTGCCCTGGGTGCCGCTGGTCGAGCCGGAAGCGGTGCCGTTGGTATTGTTGCCCGGCATTGTGTTGCTATTAGGCGACGTGGTGCTGCCGGGCGTCGTCGCGGCGTTGGGCGTGGTGCCGCCGGGGCTGGAATAGGTTCCTGCATTGTTGGAATTGCTGCCCGCGCCAGTCCCGGTCGTGGAACCCGCGCCGAGCTGCTGCTGGTTCAACCGCTGGGTTTCACTTTGCTCGTTCTGCCCCGAATTCTGCATCGAACTGCCTTTTTTGGCATGGTGGCGGTGATGCTTTTTCGGATGGCTGACGCTCTGGTCACTCGATGAGCCCGATCCAGGAGTGGCGCTCGAAGTGCTATCGCTGGAACCGGTGGTAGTCTGGGCCGACGCCGCCGGCACTGCCACCACCCCGATGGCGAGGCTCGCGATGCCGATCAATAGATGTTTCCTGAGTGTCATGAAGTGTGTCTCCTTCCGTCGCCCCTGATTTGGGATTGTCTAGCTGGAGAAAACGCCGTCAGCACTGGCGTAGTTCCGGTTGAACCCTGGCGCTCTTGCAGGACCTTTGCTGGAATATCAACACTTGATCCGATGACTTATTTTTGCTTCAGACCCAGCTTCGGCGATACACCTGTCCAGTTTTGCCGTCGTGGTATTCCGCAGCGTAAGGCCGTCAATCGTGAGGGTGCATCACCACCTTGATGCAGCCGTCCTGCTTGTTCTTGAAGACGTCGTACATGTTCGGGCCGTCTTCCAATGCGCAGCGGTGGGTGATGACGAACGAGGGATCGATCTTGCCTTCCTGAATGGCGCGGATCAGCGTCTCCATGTAGTTGAGCACGTTGCACTGGCCGGCGCGGATGGTGAGGCCTTTCTGCACCGCGGCGCCGAACGGGAAGCCGTTCAGATAGCCACCGAACACGCCCGACACCGACACAGTCCCGCCGGCCCGCACATTGCGGATGCACTCGCGAAGGGCATGGATACGGTCGGTGCCGAGGCCCGTGGCCGCGAGCGCGCGATCGCCCCAGGCGTCCCAGCTGCCCGAGCCGTGCGCTTCCATGCCGACCGCTTCGATGACGCGATCGGGCCCGCGCCCGTTGGTGATCTTGTTGAGCCGGTCGTAGACGTCGACGGTTTCGAAGTTGAGGGTCTCGGCGCCCGCTTCCGCCGCCATGGCGAGGCGCTCCGGCACGCGGTCGATCACCACGACATGCCCGGCGCCGAGCATCTTGGCGCAGCGCGACGCCATCTGGCCGACGGGGCCCGCGCCCCACACCGCCACCGTGTCGCCGTCTTCGATGTCGGCATAGACGGCGCCTTGATAGCCGGTAGGAAGGATGTCGGTGAGGAACAGCAATTGTTCGTCGGTGAAACCGTCAGGCACTTTGGTCGGTGCCACGTCGGCGAAGGGCACGCGGACGAACTCGGCTTGGCCGCCGGGATAATGCCCGGTCAGGTGGGAATAGCCGAACAGGCCGCCGGTGTTGTGGCCGAACATCTGGGTTGCCTTGTCGGCATCGCGGTTGCTGCGCTCGCAGCACGACCACAGCCCTTTCTGGCAGAAGAAACACTCGCCGCAGCAGATGTTGAACGGCACCACGACGCGGTCGCCGACTTTGAGCTTGGTGTTGCCGGAACCGACTTCCACCACTTCGCCCATGAACTCGTGGCCGAGAATGTCGCCGTTTTCCATCGCCGGAATGTAGCCGTCATAGAGATGCAGATCCGAGCCGCAGATCGCCGTCGCCGTGACTTTCACGATCGCATCACGCGGTTCCTCGATCACCGGATCGGGAACCGTATCGCAGCGGACGTCGTTGCGGCCGTGCCAAACCAATGCGCGCATGAAAGTCTCCGAACGGTGTTGCCCCGACAAAACTCCGCCTTGAAGAGAATGTTCCTGCGCCGGAAAGGGAACTGATGCTCGCTGTCTGGGAGGTGCTGGTTTACGTCGTGCTGCCGTTGTGGGTGGTGGCGGGCTTCGTCGATTATCTCTGCCACCGCGCCAGCCGGATCGAGGCGGCAACCGGGACCGACGAATCCGTCCTGCACTGGCTGATGCTGGGCGAGGTCGGCGCGGCGATTCTGCTGGTTCTGTTTTTTCGGGTGAACGCCCTTGTCCTGGCGCTGACGATCCCGGTTTTCGCGATCCACGAGGTCACCGCCTGGCTCGATTTGCGTCTGGCGATGGCGACGCGCACCATTAGCGCCTTCGAGCAGCAAGTGCACAGCGTTCTCGAAATCCTGCCGTTCACCGCCATGCTGCTGCTCGCCATCCTGCATTGGCCGCAGGCGCTGGCGATTTTCGGCGCGGGGAGCGAGCGGGCTGACTGGCGGCTCGTTTGGCAGCCGCTACCGCTGGGCGCCCTGGCTCCGCCGCTGTTGGCGTTCGCGGTGCTGGCGATCCTTCCCTACGGCGAGGAGTTCGTCCGCGGACTGAAGGCGCGCCGCTCCGGCAAGGTGCGCGGCATCGTCAAGGTCAAGCCGCAGCTGCGGTGAGGGCGGGCGCGAGGCGTTGATCCCCGCGCCCGGAGCATTACGAGGCTTTCTTGGCGGTGCCGGGTTCGGTTTCGCCGCGATGCTTTTCGGCGAGCGTTTCCGAGCCCATCACCTTGCTCATGGCGACCTGCATCTTGTTCTTGAAACCGGTTACGACGCTGGCCTCGCCGTTCATCATGGTTTCGAACCCCTGGCCGGCGACGTCGGCGGCGCTCATCTTCTGTTCGACGCCGATCTTGGTATCCATCAGGTCGGCGCGGCGGAAGAATTCGGTTTCGGTGGCGCCCGGCATCAGGCAACTGACGGTCACGCCGCTATCCTTCATCTCGTTGCGGATTGCGGCCGCGAAGGAATCGAGGAACGCCTTGGAGGCATTGTAGACCGCCTGGAAAGTTCCCGGCATGAAGCCGGCGATCGAACCGGTGATCAGGATGCGGCCTTGGCCGGCGGCGCGCATCGCGTTGCCGAGGCGGTGGATCAGATAGACCGTGCCGGTGACGTTGGTATCGATCACCCGGCGGATGTCGTTCCAATCCTGGTCGAGGAAGCCCCGACCGAGCCCGCGGCCGGCGTTGGCGCACAGCACGGAAATCTGTCGCCCGCGCACGGCTTCCACCACCTTGTCGACGCCCTCCTGGGTGGCGAGGTCGGCTTCCAGCGACTGCACCACGCGGCCGCCTTGGCCGAGACTGCGGGCCGCCTCTTCGATTTCGGGTTCGTCGGCGACAATCAGCAGGTCGAAGCCGGCGTCGGCACAACAGCGGGCGAGTTCAAACCCGATGCCGGTGGACGCGCCGGTAACGACGGCGAGGGGATTATCCATGGTCTTTCTCCGTTCTCAGGGGGCCGGAAGGGAACGGACCATTTGCGGCGTTGTTCCGGAGCGTCGATTTGGGCTAAGCGGGCGTATGGACATTCGCGCCCTTGCCGCCTCTGACTTGCCGCTGGTCGCCGAACTTGCCCACCGCATCTGGCCCGTCGCCTATGCCGGTGTGCTCACCGCCGACCAGATCGCCAATATCCTGGGATCGATCTACACGCCCGCCAACCTCACGGCGGAAATCGCCGCCGGTCACCGCTTCTGGGCGGCCTACGACGGCGCGAATGCGCTCGGGTTCGCTTCGGGCTATCGCGACGATGCGGTGGTATGGCTGAAGAAGCTGTACGTATTGCCGACGGCGCAGGGGTGCGGCGTCGGACGGGCGCTGGTCGAAACCGTCGCCGGCGCCTTCGGCGAGGCGGCCGAGGTGCGCCTGTTCGTCAACGACGGCAACACTGCGGCACAGGATTTCTATCGCCGCTGCGGCTTCGTTCTGGTTGAAACCATGCCGGTGAAAATGGGCGACTTCGCCTTCACCGATTTCATCTTTTCCCGGAGGATTTAGCGCTCCGCTTTGATGAAACGGCGCCCCAGCCACGCCCGCACCGGCAGGTCGTAGGCATAGAGCAACAGCGTCGCCAAACCGATCTCGGCCGCATACAGCCCGACCGCCACCGGCACGAGCTGGCTCTCCGTCGGATGGGTCGTCCACACCCAGTGGCCGAAAATGTAGATCAGCGGATAGTGGATGATGTAGACCGGATAGGAGAGCTGGCCGATGAAACGGCAAAGGCGGCCTGTGATGCCCGGTTCGGCACCGATGCCCGCGCCCGCCACCAGGATCAGGGGGAACAAAATCACCACCGCGCCCGCTTCGGCAACGCCGTTGAAGGTGCCCGCCTGCGGCAGGATCAGGATCGCGATCAGCACCGCCGACAGCACCAGGAACGGCTGCGCAATCCTCACCCGCCAGTTCAGTCGGTAGACCAGAAGGCCCATCAGGAACGGCGCCGCCATGCGGACCGGCGCGACCCAGAATTCCTTCCAGCTCCAGCCGTGACCGAGATCGCCGAAATGATTGCCGGTCCACGCCAGCGCCGCAGCGGCGGCAATGCAGAGCGCGATGTGCAGCCCGCGCTTCATCCGCGCGCCCCACAGGCCATAGACGATATTGGCGAGATATTCCTGGAACAACGTCCACGCCGGGCCATTAAGGCCATGGGTTTCGCCGTATTCGTTGGGCAGCGACGGCGACGGCAAGAGGAACAGCGAAAGCCCGAAAATCAGCGCCAGCTGGCCGACCGAGATGGCGGTGCCGAGGCTCTGCTTGTCGCCGACGAAGGGATCGAGCAGGTAGCCGGCGACGCCCCAGATCGTCGCCACGATCACCAGCGGATGCAGCCGGATCAGGCGGCGCTTGGCGAATTGCCGGAAGCTGAGGGCAATGGCGGGTGGCGCGCCGGGCCGCAGGCGTTCGTCATAGGCATAGCCGAGCACGAAACCCGACAGCGCGAAGAAGAAATCGGCCGCCAAAAAGGCATGTGGCATCGGATTATGTGCGATGTCGGGCACCAGCATCTCGAAGATGTGGAAGACGATGACACTGAGCGCGGCCGTCCCGCGCAGGCCGTCGAGCACTTCGTAATGGGTTTTCATGAATGGCACCGCTGGAAACGATACCACTTTTGCGGACGCCGACGCCTCTTCCCAGGGCCCAGATTGCCGCATGTCGATCACGAAAAGGGGAGGCGCCTCAGCTGCGGCCGACGCGGATGTTCCACAGCGTGTCCATCAGACCGAACACTTTCAAGAGCCACAGCACCACGGCGATCACCACGACGGCATTGAGGATGGATTTGATCTTGGGGTCCATCGGTATATAGGTGTTGATCAGCCACAAAACCACGCCGACAACGATCAGGACGAGGATCAGACTGACCAGGGACATCGCGCTTTTCCCGCTTCAGGCCGACAACAATGCATGAGCGGGGTGGGCTGTTCCGTATCAGATGATCGGGGGAACTCCGTCGCCGGTTTCGAGGTTTCTGGCTTCCTCTAGGAAGCGCGGCCATTGCCGCGATGGCAGTCCCATTTTCAGCGCCACGTCGCGCACGGTGGCGAGGTCGCGGCCGCCGTGGACGTTGAGAAGTGTGCCGCGCGTCCAGATTTCCCGCCAATAGCCGAGAAAAAATTTCTGCACCGCCGGGCCGCGGATGCGCAGCAGCGGATAATTGCGCGGCGGATTGGCGGCCCAATAGGCGCCGAGCACGACATCGGAATCGTCGAAGCTGAAGCCGCCGAGGAATGGCGCGATCTCGGCCAGCCCGATGCAATGGGCCTTGACGTAATAGGGCTTGCCGTCGAAGCGGATGATGTTCGACAGCGTCTCTTTCAGCCGCTCCAGCGTATAGAATATCTCCACCCGCTGCACTTCCAGCGTTCCGGCATCGAGCCGTTCGCACAGCACGCGCCGGCCTTCGGTCTGGAAGTTGAGTGCGGTCGGACTGGGAAGGGCGACGCGGATAGCCCTCAGCGTGTGGCGCGTGTTGCGGATGCAGTCGGCGAAGACGCGCGGGAACTCGGTGGCGACGTCAAGCAGCGTCACGGCGGTGGGCGTTTCCGACTCGACTTGCGGCGACATCAATTGCGTCAGGTCGCAATCCAGCGCGCGTGCCAGTCGCATACGTATTTTTTCGCGCGGCAGGCGCTTGCCGCCCTCCCACCCGGCAATGGAACTGACGTCGACGTCGATGGCGCGGGCAAGCTCTGTCCGCGAAATTCCTTGCGCTTCGCGCAGGTGCCGGATACGGCGGCCGACGGCGGCCATGGTCGACTTGGGCATTGCGATTCACGAAAATTCACGGAATCACACTCTTCCCGAATTCATGCGCTGAGAATAGGCATTTGTTAGGGACCCATCGTCGCGCGAAGGAACAATGACAGTAGAAGAATGCGCGCTGCAGCCGCTCATCGATGAACTGGACACGGTGATCGCGGCCGCTTTGGCGGCGCATCTCGATGAAACGGCAGCGCTGCTGAGAATCGCACGGCTCGATCTGATGCGGCGTGCGCACTGCACTGCCACTTACGAACTGGAACAGGTGTCGATAGCATTACGCACCGACAAACCGTCTGCGCCGCGCCGCCCGCGCAAGAAAAAGCGCCCGCTCAACTGATTTTCCCCTTTTGGGGGAAATCCGTCTCAGGCGATCACGGCGGCGGCAGTAGCATTCAGTACGCGGAGAATGTCGGCGGGCGCCATGATCACCTGCAGGCCGCGCTGACCGCCGTTGAGGTAGACCTCGTCGAACACCAGCGCCAGTTCCTCCAGCACGATCGGCACCGCCTTCTTCTGGCCGAACGGCGAAATGCCGCCGACATGATAGCCGGTGATGCGTTCGGCATCGGCCGGCTTGATCATCGCCGCCGATTTGCCGCCGCAGGCCGCCGCCAGCCGCTTCATCGAGACTTCGCAGTCCGATGGCACGATCACGCAAACCGGCTTTCCGTCAACGCTCGCCATCAAGGTCTTCAGGACGCGTGACGGCTCCACGCCCATCGCTTCGGCCGCCGCCATTCCGATGCGGCCGGCGTTGGGATCATAGTTGTAGTATGCCAGCCGGAAGGCGACGGCGTGCTGCTCAAGGAACTGCGTGGCGCGGGTGGACATGGCGCGACTATACCGCCCGTCAGCGCGACCAGGCCAGCGGATCAGCGCCGAACCCATTGTCGCCGCGACTGCCGGGCCGGCAGAACCAGAAGGTCAGCAGCAGCGGTCCGATCAGCGGCACCAGGGCGAGCAGCAGCCACCAGCCCGAGCGATTGGTATCGTGCAGCCGCCGCACGCCGACGCCGAGCCCGGGCAACAGGTTCGCGATCAGAAGCAGGCCGCCGACCAGCCCTATCGCGGTGGCGCCCGTCGGGTTGAGGCCGATATCGATGATCGCGGCGACCACCGTAAGGGCGCCGTTCCATAGCGCGAAAAACCAATACTCCGACCGCCGCGCGCGACCCTTGAACTCTGCATAGTTCCGGTAGACGTGCGCCACCGCAGCCACCGGGCTGAGGGCGGCAGGCCGGCCCGCGGCCACGGCGTTGCGAAAATGCGGCCGCCACAGGAGGAAATGGATCGCCAGACCGGTCGCCGCCAGCGGCAGTCCGCAAAGCAGCAGTGTCACCGCGATGAAGACGAGTTGGGCGGCGGCCGTGTCTGCGCTCGCCGTCACGGTCCGTACGCGGACGGCTTCCAGCGGTGCCGGCAAGGCTCCCGATCGGATCAGCACCGAGAGGTCGGCGGCGGCCTGGATCGAGAAAGCGCCGCTGATCACGCCGCGTCCGCCGGTAATGGGCTCGCGGATGACCGGCGCGGTCAGCACCATGCCGTCGAGGATGACGGCGAACGCGCGGCCGACATTGGCGGTCGTCAGCGTGGCGAACTGCTTGGTGCCCTCGGCATCGAAGACGAAATTGACCGTGCCCTGGCCGGTTTCCCGGTCGGTGCCGAATCCGGCCTCGATCATGTGTTCGCCGCCGAGCAGCACGCGCCGGTCCACCACGACCGCCCCGCCGCCCATCAGCGGCAGGCGTGTGTCGCCCACCGGCACCGTGAGCGCAGCAGGATCGGCAGCGGCATCGATCAGCTGGAACGTCAGCCGGCCCTGGGCGGCGAGGAAGCCGGCCAGCCGCTTGCCGTCGTCGGCGTAGGGCACTTCCACCAGCAGCCGGTCCGCGGCCACGGCTTCGATGCGCGGCGGGCGATGGGTAATGTCGGCGAAGCGCTTGCGCAGGCCCTCGGCGGTGCGGCGCAGGATGTCGGCGTTGGCCGGACCTTTGATCCGAAGAAGCACCGCAGTGCCGCCCTGGCTATCGAGATTCACCCGATAAAACGGCGTCCATCCCGGCAGGCGGGTGCGCGCCGCGTCGGGAAGCCAGGACGGCGGCAGATACCAGGCGGCGCCAAATGCCAGTATTGAAATGATCGCGGCCGCACCGATGCGCAGCAGAACACGCCCCATGACGTCCCCCCGAAGTTGACGCCGCGAGAGTAGGACTGCGGTGCGGCCATGACCAGGGAGCAGAGCCATTTTGTGCAGCGGGTGTTGCGGGTTGGCCATTTGCGCTCCGGGGCGGTGCATTTTGCCGTCGTGACGCCTCTGACTGCCTCGGCGGCACGGTTGCCGGTGCGATGGCCAAACCGTATGTTGCGCCTACAATCATTCTGGGAGGCTTCATGAAACGCATCATGCTCGCCGCCGCGTCGGTGTTGTTTGCCGGCGTCGCGTTTGCCGCATCGCCTGAGCAGGGCTTGATCGACATCGAGAATGCCTGGGCCAAGGCCTTTGTCGCCAAGGATGTCAACACCATCGGCGGCTTCATTGCCGACGACTGGCGCGCCCAGTCCGACAGCCCGAAGGTCTACGGCAGGGCGGCGTTCCTTGCCGACATCAAGTCGGGCAAGCTTGCCTTCAAGGCGATGACGTTGCACGACATCAAGGTGCGCATCTTCGGCACCATCGCCATCGTGCAGGGCAGCGACGACGAGACGTCAAGCTATGGCAGCGAAAACACGTCCGGCACCTACAATTGGATCGACGTGTTCGTGCAGCGCGGCGGCAAATGGGTTGCGGTCGCCTCGCAGGTTACCAAAGTGAAAAAATAGGTCTTCGCGCCGCGCTGGCCTGCCATGACCACAGGTCGCGCTGAATCGCGGGCGAATCGGGCTTACACTCGGGCGCAAGTGGCCGTCGGCCCGTCCGGCGCGCCACGGCCGGACGGCTGTGCCCCGATGAAGACGCCAGCCCTTCCGGCGTTCGGAAGGGAGGACCGAATGTTGAAGCGTCTTCTTTCGATTGCCGCGGTGACGGTCGCGATGGTGGCCTCGGCGCCGGCGACCGACACCAGTTCGCTCCATGCCTTCGTGGCCAGTTGCACGACCGACGCCAGAGGCTGCAAATCGGTGGCCGAGGGAGCGGTGATTTCGGCGCGCAACGCCAACTACGGCTGCATTCCGAAGGAGTCGTCCAACGAATTCGCGGCCGAGCATGTTCTGGACTGGCTGAAGAACACGGCCAATCGGGATCCGAAATACGCCGACCAGCCGCTCAGCGATCTGATGTGGACCGCGATCGACGAAGTCTGGCCCTGCAAGAAGTAGCGGCTACTTCTGGTTCAATTGCTTGACCACCCGCGCCGGATTGCCCACCGCGAGGGTGTCCGGCGGTATGTCGTGCGTCACCACTGCACCGGCACCGATCACGCTGCGGTCGCCGATGGTGACGCCCGGCAGGATGGTGGCGTGCCCGCCGATCCAGCAATTGTCGCCGATGACGACGGGGCGCACGGTTTCCCACTGCAGCCGCTCGTCGAGGTCGAGGGGATGGCGCGCCGTATAGATGTGCACGCCTGGCGCGATCAGCGTCTTCTTGCCGATGGTGATGGTACCGCCGTCGAGGAAGCAGCAGCCGAAATTGACGAACACGCCCTCCGCCGCACGGATGTGGACGCCATAGTCGCAATGAAACGGCGGCTCGAGATAAAGATCGGCCGCCGAATTGGGGCACAGCTCGTTGATGACGGCCTGCATCGTGTCGGCGTGATAGTCGGTGACGTTCAGCCGATGCAGGATGCGCTTGACGTTCTTGCGGATGCCGATCAGCTCCGGCCCATGCGCATCGAACGGCTCCCCGGCGAGCATTTTCTCGTGTTCGGTTTTCATGGGCATGAGTGGCTCCGGAGTCGTTATTGATCCGGAAGATCATCACGCTGCCCACGCCATGGCAATGCCGGCCGGCGTTCCCGCCGCAAATTAGAGTTATTCAGTGGCTGGGCCGTCCGACGTCACGCAACATGATGAACTTTTTGATCAGGAAACCGACCACTCCACTGACGACCGTGTCCATTCGCAGCTCGCCGAACGTCTTCCACTGATCAATCGGGATGTTTTCGCGGATGTACTCTACGCCCGTGCTCTGTCCTGTGAATGAAAGCCAGCTAAATCCGAGAACGGCAGTTATAAAGGCGATTTCGCCGATCCTGCCGCCGATGATGTGATCCGGGCCAAGGCACGCCGCCGCCATCAGAACGGCCAGACAAATGATGCCCTGCAGCGCAGCGGCCCCGTACTGGATGTAGACATAATTGCGGTGCACACGCCACATGGTCATCTGGAAATACCGCTCGATGTGCAGCACCCGAAGCGGTAGCCAAATCGTAAGTGCCATCAAGTAATCGGACTGGGCCATCCATTTGCCTTCATCAAGGTCGTAGGAGTCGCGGATTGCGATTTGGATGTTGTCAATGGAGGCCTTGATGGCGGCAAAACGTTGCAATGTGTTCTGGCTCACAGCGATGCAAGATTGCTGGAGTGCGGTGGTGAATCTCTGATCCATGAGGCTGATCACAAGTCGGTACAGCAGGTACGCCAACAGCGCGCTCGGTATGTCAACTAAAAGGATGCCGAAGGGCGTGTCATGAATTGGCTTCAGCGCCTCGATCGATCCGCATATGCTGAAGCAGGCGCTTATAAAACCGCAGAAGGCGATGATTGCAGCGAGAATAATGAGGCGCTTGAGTACAATCTTTCGCGCATAACTCGCGCGGAACAGTTCGGCAAAGCGCTGGTACAACGCCCTCAAGTCGTTATCGGCGTTCGGCAAGTTGAGATCGGTCTCGTCGGCAAAAACCCTGAAGTACATTCTGCCCAAGCCGTATGTCATGCGCGAATCTGGAAACATCTCGTCGCGCGTGCGCGTGCGTGTCAGCAACGCGCCCATCTGGTGCTGAATTTCGGCACGCTCTTCAGGGCCTGCCCCGCTGAACGCTTCCGGCTGGACGTTGTCGAGTTTCAGATCGGCGTGGAAATGCCGAAATGTTGTTCCGACCTCGTGGAATTGCCAACTCTGTGCGTTTTGATTTGCAGTCGATTCGTGCGTCGCCGTTGCAGCGACTTGCTCAGTAGCCCCCATTACACTTACGCCCCCACACCATGACGGTGCCAACATACTCCCGGCCGGTACGTTCAGTAAGTGCGGGAAAAATGATCGACAGTGCTACTTAAACGCGATTGTGAGGGTTCACTTCTTCTTGGCCATCTAAGGCTTCGTCTTCAGGCCGACGGTCGCGGTCAGGATCAGCGGGATCGCGACCACCAGGGACCACGGTCCGGCAATCCAATACGCAAGGCCCGACCACAAGAACAACGCGAACATGCTTCACTCC
>NZ_JBWZET010000379.1:0-2648 GCF_056722145.1 Rhizomicrobium sp.
GAATTAAGCTCCTGCTCGTAGCCCCCCGCGGCGAGCAGACGGGGGACCTGGGTCTGGCGGTAATTTCCCTCCGCACCAATCCGGGTCCCCCACCATTCACCCCTTGACCCTCACCCCCCTGTGCCCCATTTAACGCTCGTGTTCATAGGGCAGCGTTGATGGCGATCCCTCGCTTTGCCACGGTCGAAGAAGTCATTGCGAAGACGAAACCGGTCGAACCGGTCTATGCCCTTCGTCCCGCCAAGTTCAAAGCTGCGGCACAACGCTTCCTCGATGGTTTTCCCGGCGATCCGATGTATGCGGTGAAAGCCAATCCGGCGCCGCAAGTGCTCGATCACGTCTGGGCCGCCGGCATCCGCCATTTCGACACCGCTTCGCTCGGCGAAGTGAAGATGATCAAGACACGTTTTCCGGAAGCGACCTGCCACTTCATGGCGCCGGTGCGCCTGCCCGGCCACGCCAGGGGTGCGTTCGAAGAATTCGGCGTCACCGATTATGTCATCGATTCCGATTTCGAACTCGACAAGCTGCTCGGCGAAATCGCCGATCCCTCGCGCATCCGCATCTTCGTGCGGCTGGCGGCGGCGCTGGGCGGGGCGCTGCTCGAACTCTCCTCCAAATTCGGCACCAATCCCGAGGAAGGCGCGCGCCTCCTGAAGCGCGTGGTGATGAGCGGCGCCAAACCGGCAATCACCTTCCATGTCGGCAGCCAGTGCCTGTCGCCGTTCTCCTATGCCCAGGCGGTGGAAATCGTGCGGCGCACGCTCGACCGCTCCGGCGTCGTCATTTCCGGGCTCGACATCGGCGGCGGTTTTCCGGCCCCCTACATCAACAACGATGTGCCGCCGTATCTCTGGTATTTCGACACCATCCGCGAATCGATCGACACCCTGGAAATCCCCGGGCTGCCGCTGCTGTGCGAGCCGGGGCGGGCACTGGTGGCAGAGGGCCTGTCGGTCATCACCCAGGTGGTGTCGCGCAAAAACGACCGGCTGTTCCTCAACGACGGCACCTATGGCTCATTCGACGAA
Source organism: Rhizomicrobium sp. (assembly GCF_056722145.1). Taxonomy (NCBI): domain Bacteria; kingdom Pseudomonadati; phylum Pseudomonadota; class Alphaproteobacteria; order Micropepsales; family Micropepsaceae; genus Rhizomicrobium; species Rhizomicrobium sp. The sequence continues at coordinate 1,032 of NZ_JBWZET010000379.1, forward strand.
CTGACCCTGCCCGGCTTCGATGCCGACTATCCCAATCGCGTCTTCACCCTCGACGCCAAAGGCCGGGTGCTGCCGCTGCCGGGCACGCCCAAGCCGTTCCGCGTCTACGGGCCGACCTGCGACACCCTCGACGTGCTGCCGCGGCCGCAAATGCTTCCCGACGGCATCGCACCCGGCGACTTCGTCGTGTTCGACGCCATGGGCGCCTATACCGTGGCGGTGCGCACCACCTTCAACGGCTTCTATCCCGATACTTGGGTGGAAATCGCCGATTAGGCCGCCAGGAGCCAGATCGCGATCAGGGCGGTGCCGAGGCCGGCGGTTTTGCGCAGCGTCAGCGGCTCGTGCAGCACCAGCACGCCGAGCAGGGCGCCGCCGGCGATGAACAGGCCGTAGATCGGCACCACCAGCGAGGCCGGTCCGCTCGCCAGAGCCCGGAAGAACGAGCTCACCGCCACCGCCAGCGCCAGGCCCGCCGCCAACGACCAGCCGAGCGCGACGCGGTTGAAGCTGGCGGTCGCCAGATCGCCACGGACCAGCACGATCGCCAGCGTCGCCGCCAGCACCACCACGCTCGCCACCGCCAGCACGGCATAGCCGCTGAGCCCGGCGCGCACCGCCAGCTTCACGAACAAGCTGGTGCAGGAATAGCCGGTCATGCCGATCAGGGCCCAGACCACATACGGTTGCATCAGGGGTTGCATGCGCACGTCCTCGGGGTTTAACTTGCACTTTGCAAGTAATCTCGCGAGCCGTCAAACCTGCGCGCCCCCCGCTCCCCTTGTCCGGTGGCCCGGACCCTCGACCTCGTCGGCGACCGCTGGTCGCTGCTGGTGATCCGCGATCTCGCCACCGGGCGGCAGCACTTCGACGCCATGATGGCCTCGCCCGAAGCCATCGCCCCCAACATCCTTGCCCAGCGGCTGCGGCAGCTCTGCCGCGACGGGGTGATCGCGGTCCGCCCCGATCCGGCCGATCGCCGCCGCCAAATCTATCGGCTGACCGCCAAGGGCGAAAAATTCGCCGATCTCGTGCGCCTGATCGCCGGCTGGGGCCTCGACAGCTTACCGGGCTGCCGCGATCCGCGCGGGCTGGCCGGCGAGCGAGTCTGCCGCACAGCTTCCCCAACAAATTCTTAACGCCCCTGCTATACTGTGACCCGGGTAAGGGGGTGTGGATGCGCGCGAAAGAGCGGCTGGCCCAGCTGGTGGGCTTGGCGGCGGAGCGGCGGTGGTCGCCGCTGGCACGCGAGCTATGCGATCTCGTTCTCTATTGGCCGTCCGATTGGCCCGAGGCAATGCGGCCGCCGGTGCTGGCGCTGTTCGAATCCGCCTTGCGCGAAGCCGACGACGACACCCAGGCCGTGCTCGCCGGGCGCCTGGCGGGCCGCCGCGATATTGCCCTCAAGCTGATGAATTTGCTCTACCTCGCCGCGCCGGCGCCGCTGCGCCGCGAAATCCTGATGCGCAACGAGATCGAAGGCATCACGCCGCTGCCGACGGTGCGCGATGAAGCCGCCGTGCTCGCCGCCGCCCGCAATCGGGCATGCGATTTCTCCGGCACCCTGGCGCGCCTTGGCGAGCTGCCGCGCCGCCTCATCATCACCGTGCTCGGCGA
>NZ_JBWZET010000380.1:0-2221 GCF_056722145.1 Rhizomicrobium sp.
TTGTGGCCTGGGTCACACCACATCGTCCAAGCCCTAAAATGGAATCAATGGCCACCACGATCCGTCCTGCAACACCCGCCGACGTCCCCCTGATCCTCGAACTGGTTCGCGCCCTGGCCGCTTATGAGCGCGAACCCGACGCCGTGCTTGCCACCGAGGAAGACTTGCTGCGCGACGGGTTTGGACCCCATCCTTATTTTTACGCGCAGATCGCCGAGCACAATGGCCAGCCGGCCGGATTCGCGCTCTACTTCTTTAATTACTCCACTTGGGTGGGCCGGCCGGGCCTCTATCTCGAAGATCTTTTCGTCCAGCCGCAATTTCGCGGTCTGGGCATCGGAAAAGCACTTCTGGAACGGGTGGCCGCCATCGCCGTGGAGAAGGGCTGCCGGCGCCTGCAATGGGAGGTGCTGGACTGGAACACTCCGGCCATCGAGTTTTATCGCTCCATGGGCGCCGAATTCCTCGATGAGTGGCGCAATGTGCGCATCTCCGGCGACGCCGTGCAACGTTTGGCCGGCGAGGCTGCTGTGCCGACCGAAAGGAGCGCCCAGTGAGGATTCGCGTGATTGGCGGCGGACTGGCCGGCCCCGAGGCCGCCCTCACGGCGGCCCGCCTGGGTTGCGCCGTCGAACTCTACGAGATGCGCCGCATGGTGGACGGCCAGCCGCTGCTCACTCCGGCTCATCAAACGACAGATTTCGGCGAGCTGGTCTGTTCCAACTCGCTCAAGAGCGAGTCGCCCAATACGGCGCCCTGGCTCCTCAAGCAGGAGATGCGCCACGCCGGCTCGGCGCTGATCCGCATCGCCGACGAAACCGCTGTTCCCGCCGGGCACGCCCTGGCCGTGGACCGCATCGAATTCTCGCGCCGCATCAACGATGCCATCGCCGCCCAGCCACTGATTCGCGTGGTGCGCGAAGAAGTCACCCGCCTGACCGAAGAACCCGACACGCTCACCATCCTGGCCACCGGGCCGCTGACCTCCGACGCTCTCGGCAAGGAGATCGAGCGGCTGACCGGCTCCGGCCACCTGGCCTTTTACGACTCCATCTCGCCCATCGTCGAGGCCGAATCCATCGACATGGACCGCGTCTACTTTGCCGCGCGCTGGGACAAGGGCACGGCCGACTACATCAACTGCCCCATGGACCGCGCCGAATACGATGCCTTCCTCGATGCGCTGCTGGCGGCCGAGCCCGCCGAAGCCAAGCAGTGGGAGAATCTGGAGTACTTCGAAGGCTGCCTGCCCATCGAGGTTATTGCCCGCCGCGGCCGAGACACGCTGCGCTTCGGCCCCATGAAGCCCGTCGGCCTGCGCGATCCGCGCACCGGCAAAACGCCCTGGGCGGTGGTGCAACTGCGCAAGGAGAACCTGCGCGCCGACAGCTACAACCTGGTCGGCTTCCAGAACCACCTCAAGTGGGGCGATCAGGCCCGCGTGCTGCGCCTCATTCCGGGGCTTGAGAACGCGCGGTTCCTGCGCTACGGCCAGATTCATCGCAACACCTATATCCAGGCGCCGCTGCTGCTCGACGAGACCCTCCGCCTCAAGGCGCACCCGCAAATCATGATTGCCGGCCAGCTTTGCGGCGTCGAAGGCTACACCGAGTCCATCGCCGCGGGACTGCTGGCTGGCATTTATGCTGCCGCGGTGGCTGGCGGCGAGCAACCCAGGCCCGTGCCGCGCGCCAGCGCTCACGGTTCGCTGATGCACTACATCACGCATGCCGAGGCAAAGGATTTTCAGCCCGCCAACACCACCTTCGACCTGCTGGAGCCGCTCGAGGAAGAAGTGCGCAAGAAGATTCGCGACAAGAAGGAGCGCCATCGCATCCAGTGCGAACGCGCTTTGGCCGCCTTCGATGCATGGCTGGCGGCCGCAACACCTCTGGCGGCGGTACAAAGCTAGGCCTCCACCCCGGCCGATCTTCCATCGCTGTCGGGTGCCCCAGGTCTCGTTTTTGAGACCTGGGATAGCACGAACCCAAAGTTCTTCTTTTCGCGGTCAGAGACTTAGCCAGTGGTTTGGAAGCCGACGCTACAGCGCTTAGAAACCAGGTCTGCCACCTTTTGCCTGTTCGATGGCCCGGCCGAGATCCTCGATGAGATCTTCTTCGTCTTCGATGCCCACCGAAAGCCGAATCAGGTCTGCCGGCATCGATCGTTGCGCCATCACCTGCGGCGGAACGCTGGCGTGCGACATGGTTCCCGGCAGGCA
>NZ_JBWZET010000381.1:0-5269 GCF_056722145.1 Rhizomicrobium sp.
CGGCGTTGGCGCAGGCGCATGCCGCATTCGCCAAAGTGCCGACGCCGGTGACCGCCGGCTGCCTTTTCCGCGCCGCCCACGATCTCAAGGGTCAGGCGACCACGTTCGAATATCCCTTGATCGCCCGCGTCGCCGCCTCCCTCGCCAAGCTGATGGACGGGATGCAGTCGTGGGACGCCGCGCCGCTGCCGCTGGTCTCAGCACATGTCGACGCCGTCACGGTGATCCACCGCGAGCGCATCAAGGATATCTCCAACCGAACGGCGCTGGTGCTCGCCGAGGAACTCGAGGGGAGCGTGATCAAGACCCTCGCACAGGCGTCCCAGCTCTGATCCGCAACAGCGTGGTTGCCAGCCCCGCCGCCATCGTCGCCGCCAGCAGGCCGTAGAATCCGGACGGCCCGACGACGCGCATTGCTCCGCCGCAGAGCAGCGTTCCGGCGATCGAGCCGATCCCGAACAGCAGCACCAGCCCCGACGCCGCCGCGACGCGAGTATCCTGATCGATGCCGTCGTTCACCGTCGCGGCCGAGATCGCATAGATCGGGAAGACAAACGCGCCGGCCAACGCCATCGCCACAAACCGCAGCAGCGTTCCATCGCCGGCAACACCAATAAGACACGCCGCAAGTCCGGCGCCGAAGATCGTCAGCAGCACCGGACGGCGCCCGACGCCATCGGAGAACCAGCCGGCCGGGACCTGCACCAGCGCGCCGGCCACCACCGCGACACCCATGAACACACTGACGCCGGTCACGTCCATGCCGATGCGGCGCGCATAGACTGGCCCGAACATGAACAGGATCGACCACGACACACCCGAAAGTACGGTCGCGGCCGCACCGGCGGGCGAGGCCCGGAACAGTGCCGCGATCCCGAGCGGTTTCGGCGGCACACCCGACGGCGCCGCCTTGCGCAGCAGCAGCACCGGCACGCCGGCCATCACGAACAGCAGAGCCGACAGCACGAAGGGCGAATAGACGCCGGCATGGCCGATGCCGAACAACACCTGCGCCAACGTCATGCCGATGAACTGGGCGAACATGTAGAGCGAGAACGTGCGGCCACGCACGTCGTTGGGCACCGCATCGTTGATCCAGCTTTCGATCGCGACATAGGCCAGCGACATCACGAAACCCGACAGCGCGCGATACGCCGACCACGCCACGGCATCGACGGTCAGCGGCATCGCCAGGATGACGCCGCCGGCGATCACCATCGTCACCGAAACCGTCGCGACATGGCCGAAGCGGCCGATCAGCATGCGGCCCATCAACGGCGCCAGCGAAAAGCCGACGTAATAACTCGCCAGCATCAAGCCGATTACGAGGCTCGAAAACGCCGACGCAGCCTTGAGCCCGATCAAGTCGGTCTGCAGGCCGTTGCCCGCCTGAACGAAAAAGGCAACGAGAATGACCGCCCAGACGGCGGCGACGGCACTGCGCAAATTACGAACCCCTCAGGAATACGAGGGCCTTACTTCTTGCCGTGGGTTTGCGCAACCGTCTGCAGCACGTCGAGCATCGCCGGCGACATCGCGAACGGCGGCGCGTTGCCGGTGGAACTCTCGTCGGAGCCGAAGAACCCTTTGTGCTGCGGCCGCCACAGCGACGCCAGCATCGCGGCGGTGTTGGCGGTATCGAGCGCGCCGGTGGTGACGGATGCAACCTCGGTCTTCGCGCTCGTCTGCACCGTCGGAGTCGTCAACACCGGCTGACTGCCGACGGTCCAGTTGTAGACCTCGCGCACCGTCTTGGGGCGCCCGTCAGCATGATAGAACACGGTCGGATTGGAGCTGGCCGCAGTGGGAAACAGATCGCACGCCGCCGACGCCGGCGAACCCTGATTGGACCGGATCAGCTTGCAGGCCGACCCCGGTCCCAGAAGATGCGCGGCGTAAAGCTCACCCGAGGTGACGTGGCGGCCGAGGCGATCTTCCATCTGCGACTGCGTCGTCTTGGTGTACTCGCCAGCCATCATCGCACTGATCTGCGGATCGTTGCGGAGGCGCAGGATGGCGCTGCGATCCTCGCCGTTGGCGACGTGATAGCGACCATCGTCGGTGCGCGTGATCGCATTGGCATAGGACGACAGGCCGTATTTGGAGCCGTGCTCCTTGACCAGCGACAGCCAGGTCTGCTCGACGAATTGAAACAAGCCAGCCGCCGAGGACTGGCCCGATTTGGCCGACGGCTTGAGACCGGACTCGCGAATGGCGGTGCCGAGAAGGTAATTGAAGTCGACGCCAGTTGCCGCGCTCGCCTTCTGCAGGGCGCTTACGACGGTATTGGCGGCGGCTCTTGCGGCTTCTGCCAGCATTCGGGTTCTCCCGACAGAGGTCTCGTCCCGAAATTACCTTCGAAACCGGTTAAAAACTGTTAAAGGCCCGGGCCCAGCAATGACGGGACGGTCAAGACAACAAAAAACCGCCTCGCGGCGGTTCGGCTACACGTCATCGGATATAGAAGATATGGGGAAACCTCCCGCATTCTTCAAGGGAGTTTTTCAGCTGCGACAAACTGTGCAAAGCGCGCGCAAATCAGAAGGTTAGGTCTTGCGTAGTGAGTGAATGCGTGTCGCTCTCATCATTTGGCCGCACACCCCGCTCCGCGATCGTCCTACCGGGCAGTGCTGTTGAACAGAGGTAACGCTGCTGGCGGTGTCTATGTCATAGGTTTCTTCGGTCTGTAATCGTATGGATCAAGACAGGCGTTGTAGTCCGCCTCTTCAATTCGAACCCAATCCGTTTTGTCGATCCCACGCTTAACAGAGGCGTTAGGGCCGAATGGAAACGCGCATGCTATCGTAAATTCTCGTTCGATTTTTTTGCCAATCTCACGAACTTCTCGGACCGCCTCTCCTAAATCTTGATCCTGGCTATAGATCACAGCAACGTCGTAGCTTTCTGCGATGGCGCAAGACACCAAATCGAGTGCAATACGAATATCGATGCCCTTTTCCTGCGGTACTACAATCGTTTTTGTAACACCTTCTGCGGTGACCTCTTCTTGGTGGTAGCGAAGTGGTCTGGTAGTGACATGCAAACCGGCCCGCTTCATCGCCAAAACGCGATTAGCCCAATACCCAGTCCACATTGGATCATGCGATTGAGCAGGAACGCCCGTGTAAAACCTCACCAAGCTCGGTGTCCAACCCATCTTGGCGCAGACCATAGCGTGAAGTTTTTTGGGGTCGTAATTCGGATGAAAATGCCCAAACGCCTTCATGGCGTGCTGATACAAGTTCTGCCCGTCGAAAAAGGCCATTGCGAATTTCGGGCGCGGCTCCCCAGCCATCCAGCCCCGCAAATAGAAACCCCGCCGGGGGCCATTTCTGACCAAGTCCAGCGGGGGATTAATCAGCTAGTGATTACACGAAAAAATTTACCGACGCGTCAATAAGAATGTGACAAATCGCACATCTTCAGTGTCGGCGTGTCTCGCTCATGCAACGGGCTAATCTGCTACTCATGAGCATTCCTGGAATTCAAACAGCAGCTTAAGTGTGGAATTCAGATTGCATCCGCAACTACTGGCGGCGAACGGACCGTGAGGGGACGAGGCTTCAGAACATGTTGATGACGTTCTGGACGAAATCCTCGAGCGCTTTGGGGTCGTAGGGCACCTGATCGCCGGCCACCGGACCGGGCCACGCGGCGTCGCCGGGGTTGCGGGCGATGACGTGGATGTGCAGTTGCGGCACCACGTTGCCGAGCGCGGCGATGTTGATCTTGGCGCACCCCGTGAGCGCCTTGAGCTGGCCGCCGGCCATCGCCAGTTCCTCGGTCAGCATGACGCGATCGGTGGGATCGAGGTCGAACATCTCGACCAGACCGGGCCGGCGCGGCACCAGGATCAGGCGGGGAAAGCGCGCATCGTCCAATACCAGGACGCGCGACAGCGGCAGATCAAGCGCCAGCACGCCGGACGCAGCGAGCCGCTCATCGAGAACGAATTCGGTCATGTGAAGACACCTAGAATATCCAAGGCAGCGGCAGATGTTGCCGCCACAGCAGGAAGCCAAGGTAGCATCCATACGCCAGTATCAGCAAAATGCCGCGCGGTCGCGACAGGCGCCAGCGCATGGCGAGCAGCGGCAGCAGCACCACGGCGATACCCGCCAGGATGAAGACATCGTGCGTCGCCAGTTCGGCCGGAAACGCCATCGGCGCGATTAGCGCGGTGACGCCGAGCACCAGCGAAAATCCGAAGGCGCCGGCACCGAGCACCTGCCCCACCGCGATCGAGGTCTGGCCGCGCACCGCCGCCCACAGCGTCAGCAGCAGTTTCGGCGCCGACAATCCCGCCGCCAGCACGGTCAAGCCGATGAAGGTCTCGCTCCAGCCGGTTTCGTCGGTGAGATGGATCGCGCCGATGACCCCGAGATGGGCCCCCAGCGCCAACAGGATGAAGCCGAGCACCATCATGAACAGCGCCGCGGCCGTCGACGGCAGCCGGCCAGTCGAGCGGAACAGCGCCCGCGCCAGCGGCACCGAATGCTCCGGCGCCCGCCGCCAGTCGGTGATGAACACGAGCACGACATAACCGACGAAACCCGCCACCATGATTGCTCCGGCGACGCGCGAGACCCCGCCGGTCAAGGCCAGGACGCAGACTCCGATCGCCGCCAGCAGCAGCGCCAGCCCGTCGCGGAACACGACCTTTGGCGGCGACGCCATCGGCTGGATCAGCGCCCCCAGCCCCAGCACGAACAGCAGATTGAGAATGTTGGAGCCGATCAATCCGCCCAGCGCCAACTCGGGGCGGCCTACGGCGGCAGCGCGAATGGTGACGAACAGCTCCGGCAAGACGGTCAACACCGCCACCACCAGAATGCCGGTGAACAGCGGCGGGATGCCGGCCTGGCGCGCCAAGCCGACGCTGCCGCGCATCGCCAACTCGCTGCCGATCAGGACCAGCAAAAGACCAGCAATCAGGACCCCGTGCGCCATGTGTAAGCCTCGGCTGGCACGTCCCGGTGCGGTGTCTCCGCCAGGGACGCGACCTGAATGTCGCTTCCGAACCGTCGCGGGTCGAACGCCGGATCCACCGCCGTCCGATCCAAAATGAGACGCGACAGTACTTCAGCAACCGCCGGTGCAAACAGGATGCCGTTGCGAAACTGGCCGCTCGCCACGTAAAGCCCTTCCACTGCGGCAGGACCGATGAGCGGCAACCGGTCGGGCGTCAACGGGCGCAAGCCCGCCCAATGCGCTCCGAGGCGCCAATCCTTGAGCGCGGGCATCACCTCGGTCGACTGGCGATACAGCC
>NZ_JBWZET010000382.1:0-10983 GCF_056722145.1 Rhizomicrobium sp.
GCTCAGGGAGGGCGGCTTCGACCTCGAACAGGTGCAGAAGGCCGACACGGTGCTCGATCCGAACGTCTTGACGCTCGGATTTGCCCGCCGCTTCACCGAATACAAGCGCCCGAACCTGTTGCTGCGCGATCTGTCCCGCCTCGACAAGCTCTTGCACAACGCCATGTTCCCGGTGCAGATCGTCGTCGCCGGCAAGGCCCATCCGGCCGATAACGTCGGCAAGGGCATGATCCAGGAGTGGATCAACCTGGCGCGCGATTCACGCTACCGCCGCCAGATCGTCTTTCTCGAAGACTACGACATCAGCCTTGCCCAGGAGATGACCCAGGGTGTCGACGTCTGGATCAACACCCCGCGCCGGCCATGGGAAGCCTGCGGCACGTCGGGCATGAAGGTGCTGGTCAACGGCGGCATCAATTGTTCGACGCTCGATGGCTGGTGGGACGAGGCCTACACCGACGAAGTCGGCTGGTCGATCGGCGACGGCTCGGGCGGCACCGCCGAAGGCGTCGACGCCATCGACATCGAAAGCCTCTACGACGTGCTCGAAAACAAGGTCATTCCGGAATTCTACGACCGCGACGGCCTTGGCCTGCCGCGCAAGTGGCTGACCCGCATCCGTCATTCGATGGGCCGGCTGACGCCGGAATTCTCGGGCGCCCGGATGATGACCGACTACGTCGAACAGGCCTATTTGCCGCTCGCCAAGGCGGTGCGCGAGCGCATGAAGGATCGCTGCGGTCCGGCGCGGATGTTGAACCAGTGGTCGCGCACGCTCTATTCGCGCTGGAACGGCCTGCACATCGGCAATGCGGTGGCGAGTCAGACGGACAACGCCACCAATGTCGTGGTGCCGGTCTATCTCGGCGAGTTGACGCCCAACGCGGTCCGGGTGGAGATGTTCGCCGACCAGACCGCCGAGCACGCCCCCGAGGTGATCATGCTGCACCAGGAAAACGCCATCCCGGGTTCGACCAATGGCTATATTTTCGCCGGCGCGATCCCGTCCACGCGGCGGCTAGACGACTACACCGTGCGCGTCGTGCCTTATCACCCCAACGCCTTCCTGCCGGCCGAACTGCCGCTGATCACCTGGCAGAAATAAGGGCGGAGTGGCCCCCATAAACCGAAACCCCCGCGGAGCGATCCGTGGGGGTTTGTTTTTGCAGCGCCGACAAAAAAGCGATCGTCCAGCCCAGCGGGCCGGCGGCTGATGCCGTTCGCGGCCCGATCAGGCGACGGCGGCCCTCAGTTCGGCGTCGTCTTCGTGCAGCTTGACTGAGACTGTTTTCACCGGCGGCGTTGCGATCGGCAGCACCGGCAGCACGAAGGCGGTGGTCTCGCCTTCCATCGAGGCGGCATGCCAATTGGCTTCCAGCTCGGCTTCGAGTTCGGTCTTGGCGCGCAGCCAATATTCCTGGGACTTGCCGTCCTGGCAGCCTTCGCGCTCCCAAATCAGGTAGCTGCGGTTGCGGATTTCTTCGTCCGACGGGACGGGCTTCTGGTCGTTGGGCATGACACATCTCCTGCCCGATTATTTTTCTGGATGCCCCCGGCCGTCGCGCCCGGGCTGAGCGACGCAGCCGGTTCGACTCACATTATGCACTCAACTTACGGCTTGTCTTGTTGTTTGTTGCACCGACCGTTCAGCAACCGGAGCACCAAGGTCGACTGGCAGACCGCTGGCGGCACTGTAGAGGGCGGCGTATTGGGTAGCACTCGAGGTCCAGCTGAAATCCTGCGCCATTGCCTGCAGCTGCAGGCGGCGCCAGATCAGCGGCTCACGATAAAGCGACAGTGCCCGTTCGAGGGCGGCCGTCATGTCGTCCACCGTCGGCTCGTCGAAGACGAAGCCGGTGGCGCTGCGGTCGGCGATCGAGGTCGCGGTCGCGTCGACCACCGTATCGGCGAGGCCGCCGGTGCGGCGCACGACCGGCAGGCTGCCGTAGCGCAAGGCGTAAAGCTGGGTCAGGCCGCAGGGCTCGAAGCGGGCCGGCGCCAGAAGAATGTCGCAGCCGGCCTGCAGCTTGTGCGCCAGCGGTTCGTCATAGCCGACAGTCACCGCGACTTTGCCGCTGTGGCGTTCGCTGGCTTCGTCGAAGGCGACTTCCAGCTTGGGATCGCCTTCGCCGACCGCCACGAACTGGGCATCCTGTTCGGCCAGCCACGGCAGCAGCTCCAAAATGACGTCCGCCATCTTCTGCTGGGTGAGCCGGCTGACGAAGCCGAGCACCGGGGTTTCGGGGCTGACCTTAAGGCCGAATTCGGCTTGCAGTGCCGCCTTGCAGGCCCGCTTGCCGGTGATGTCGGTCTCGCGATAGGGCCGCGGCAGCACCGGATCGTTGGCCGGATTCCACAAAGCTTCGTCGATGCCGTTGAGAATGCCGCTGAAATCTTCGCCGCGTTCGGCCAACACGCCTTCCATGCCGCAACCGAACAGGGGGGTCAGGATTTCTCGTGCATAGGTCGGGCTCACCGTGGTGACCCGGTCGGCATAGCGCAAGCCCGCCTTCAGATAGGAGATCTGGCCATAGAACTCGACGCCACCCGGACTGAACAAGGCGCCCGGAATGCCCAGGCGGTCCAGCCATTCGGCAGGGAAATTGCCCTGGAAGGCCATGTTGTGGGTGGTGAAGACGCTCGCCGGCCGGGGGCCGGTTTCGAGCGAGAGATAGAGCGGCAACAGTCCGGCATGCCAGTCGTTGGCGTGGACGAGGTCGGGCTTGAAATCGATACCGGCCCGGCCCATCGCGATTTCGCGGCCGACATGGGCCAAGAAGGCGAAACGCAGCGGGTTGTCGGGCCACTCCTTGCCGGTTTCGTCCTGATAGAGGCCGCCATTGCGCCGGAACAGGCTGGGGCTGTCGATCAGGTAGACGGGCAGGTCGGCATTGGGGAAGGTCCCGGCGATCAGGGTGGCATCGTCAATGCCGAGCGCGGGAGCGATCCGGGCGACCAGTTTGGGGTTCTCGATGCGAAGATAGGCCCGCGGGTAGGCGGGCATCAGCAGGCGGACATCGACTCCGAGGCGGCGAAGGGCTACGGGAAGGGCGCGGGAAACGTCGGCAAGGCCCCCGGTCTTGGCCAAGGGATATGCTTCCGCCGTCGCAAACAGAACCCGCATCTAAGCCCCTCGCAGCAGGTATTTCTAAATGCCTGCCGCCCCCAGTATTGGTTCGGAAACCATAAAACCCTAATCTGGTAAAACTCTTATTACCGTAACGAATCAAATGCCCGATTTAGCCTAGCCCGAATTTCACTAATTTCCGTACGAAATCAATGGATATGGGCTAACTCGGAACGGAATGGACCATGGCGAACGCAGCAAAAGTTGCACCGGGAGAAAAAATGGATCGTCCTGAGCGAACCGAGGTGCGTGACAGCCGGGTTGCTTCCATTGTTGCGGGTGACGACCACGATCCGTTTTCGTATCTCGGCATGCACCAGGACGGGCGCGTCGTCACCGTCCGCGTCTTCCATCCCGGCGCCCGCACCATCGAGGTGCTGCAGCATGACTCCGGCGCGCCGGTTGCCAAGCTGACCCAGCTGCATGAAGCGGGTCTGTTCGCCGGGCGGGTCGGCGAGGAGATGTTCGCCTATCGCCTGCGGGTCACAGGCGAGGGCTGGAGCTTCGATATCGAAGACCCCTACCGCTTCGCGCCGGTGTTGGGCGAACTCGACCTCTACCTTCACGCCGAAGGCAACTTCCTCAAGAGCTTCGAGAAGATGGGCGCCCATCCGACGGTCATGGACGGGGTGGAAGGCACCAGTTTTGCCGTCTGGGCGCCGAGCGCACGGCGGGTTTCGGTGGTTGGCGACTTCAATGGTTGGGACGGGCGTTTCCACGTCATGCGCCTCAATCCGGGTGCCGGCATTTGGGAGATTTTCCTGCCCGGCGTCGGCCCCGGTGCCGCCTACAAATTCGAGATCAAGACCCAGAACGGCGTCCTGCTGCTGAAAGCCGATCCGTTCGCCTTCCAAGCCGAGCTGCCGCCCAAGACCGCCTCGGTCGTCAGTGCCGATGCGCGGATGGGAATTGAGCGCGAAGACACCGGCAAGGGCCCCAAGTCGGACCGCCGCTCGCCGATCTCGATCTATGAGGTTCACATCGGCTCCTGGCAGAGAAAGCCCGAAGAAGGCAATCGCCCGCTCAGCTATCGCGAACTCGCCGATACGCTGGTGCCCTACGTCAAGGAGATGGGCTTCACCCACGTCGAATTGATGCCGATCAACGAGCATCCGTTCGGCGGCTCGTGGGGCTATCAGCCGACCGCCTTGTTTGCGCCGACCGCGCGCTACGGGGCGCCCGAGGATTTCCGCCATTTCGTGCATGCCTGTCACGAGGCCGGCATCGGCGTGCTGCTCGATTGGGCGGCAGGCCACTTCCCCTCCGACAGCCACGGCCTGCACACCTTCGACGGCACTCACCTTTACGAGCACGCCGATCCGAAGGAGGGCTTTCACCCCGACTGGAACAGCTACATCTATAATTTCGGCCGCAACGAAGTGCGCGGCTTCCTGTTGTCGAACGCGCTGTTCTGGCTGAACCGCTATGGCATCGATGGGCTGCGCGTCGATGCGGTCGCTTCGATGCTCTACCGCAACTACAGCCGCAAGGACGGCGAGTGGGTGCCGAACGTCCACGGCGGCATCGAAAATCTCGAAGCCATCGATTTCCTTCGCCGCATGAACGAGCTGGTCTACGGCGACCATGAAGACGCCGTCACCGTGGCCGAAGAATCGACCGCCTGGCCGATGGTGTCGCGCCCGGTCTGGCTCGGCGGCCTCGGCTTCGGGTTCAAGTGGAACATGGGCTGGATGCACGACACCCTGCAGTACATGTCGAAGGAGCCGGTGCATCGCAAATTCCACCACCACGACCTGACCTTCGGCCTCTTGTATGCGTTCACCGAGAACTTCATCCTGCCGCTCAGCCACGACGAGGTCGTGCACGGCAAGGGCTCGCTGCTCACCAAAATGCCGGGCGATCTGTGGCAGAAGTTCGCCAACCTGCGCGCCTACTACACCTTCATGTACACCATGCCGGGCAAGAAGCTGCTGTTCATGGGCGCCGAGCTCGGCCAGTGGAACGAGTGGAACCACGATTCCAGCCTCGACTGGCATCTGCTTGAGTTCAAGGAACATGCCGGGCTGAAGAATGCGCTGAAAGACCTCAACTGGCTCTATCGCTCGCGCACCGCGTTGCATGCCCGCGACTGCGAGCCGGAGGGTTTTGCCTGGATCGACTGTAACGACACCGAAGCGAGCGTGATTTCCTACATCCGCCGCGGTGCCGATCCCGACGATTTCGTCGTGGTGGTGTGCAATTTCACGCCGGTGGTGCGCAAGGACTACCGCATCGGCGTGCCCAAAAGCGGGCGCTATTATGAGGCGTTCAATTCCGACAGCGAATTCTACGGCGGCGGCAATATCGGCAACGCCGGCAGCCTCACCACGCTCGGCTGCCCGATGCATGGCCAGCCCGACTGTCTGTCGCTGACCTTGCCCCCGCTCGGCGCCTTCGTGCTGGTGCCGGAAGGCCGCTGAAAGGAATGACCGTGACGACCGCAGTGCGGCTCAGCCAGGGGCGTCCCTTTCCGTTGGGCGCGACGTTCGACGGCGAGGGCATCAACTTCGCTTTGTTTTCCGCCCATGCGACGCGGGTGGAACTATGCCTGTTCGATGCCGACGAACACGAAATAACGCGTACCGACCTGCCGGAAAAATCCGAAGACGTCTGGTTCGGCTATCTCAAGGGCGCCCGTCCCGGCCAGCTTTACGGCTATCGCGTCCACGGCCCTTACGAGCCCTTGGCCGGCCATCGCTTCAATCCCAACAAGCTGCTGATCGATCCGTATGCGAAGGAATTGACCCGGCCGATCGCCTACGATCCGCTGCACTGCGGGTTCGATCCCACCGACCAGCGCTTCGATCTGTCGTTCGACATGCGCGATTCGGCGCCCGCTGTTCCGAAATGCCGGGTCGTGGCCGACGATTTCGACTGGACGGGCGATCCGGTGCTGCGCACGCCGCGCTCGCATTCGGTGGTCTACGAGCTGCATGTGCGCGGCTTCACCATGCGCCATCCCAATGTCGATGGCCCGTTGCGCGGCACGGCGGCGGCACTGTCGAGTCCGGCTGTGGTCCGCTATCTGCGCGAGCTTGGCATCACGGCGGTGGAGCTGCTGCCGATCCATCCCTTCACCACCACGTCGGTGCAGGCGAAATTCGGGCTCAAGGAATTCTGGGGCTATAATTCGGTCAATTTTTTCGCCATCGAGCCGCGCTATCTCGCTGGCGGCCGTCGCGTCGAATTCCAGAACATGGTGCGCGCCTTCCACGATGCCGGCATCGAGGTGATCCTCGACGTCGTCTTCAACCATTCCGGCGAAGGCAATGAGCTCGGCCCGACCCTGTCGTTCCGCGGCATCGACAACGCCTCGTATTACATTCTCGCCGACAACAAATCGCGCTATCGCGATATGACCGGCACCGGCAACACCCTCAACACCGCCCATCCGCGCGTTCTGCAGATGGTGATGGATTCGCTGCGCTATTTCGTCGAATCCTGCCACGTCGACGGTTTCCGCTTCGATCTGGCGGTGAGTCTTGCCCGCGACGACGGCGACTTCGATCCGACCTCGGCGTTTTTCTCCTGCGTGCAGCAGGACCCCGTGCTGGTGAAGACCAAGATGATCGCCGAGCCGTGGGATCTTGGCCCCGACGGCTATCGCGTCGGCGGATTTCCGCCGCGCTGGAGCGAATGGAACGACCGCTTCCGCAATGACGTGCGCCGGTTCTGGCGCGGCGACGCCCGCATCGGCGATTTCGCGGCGCGGCTGGCGGGTTCGAGCGATGTGTTCTGTCCGCCGGGGCGCCGCCCGACCGCCGGCGTCAATTTCATCACCGCCCACGATGGCTTCACGCTGGACGACCTCGTCAGCTACAATTTCAAGCACAACGCCGCCAACCGCGAGAACAACCGCGACGGCTCCGACGAGAACTTTTCCTGGAACTGCGGCACCGAAGGCCCGTCCCATGATCTCGGCATCATCGCCCGGCGCGACCGGCAGAAACGCAATCTCCTGGCGACGCTGCTGCTCAGCCAGGGCATGCCGATGCTGCTCGCCGGCGACGAATTCGGCCGCACACAAGCCGGCAACAACAACGCCTATTGCCAGGACAACGAGACCAGCTGGGTCGATTGGAGCAAGCTCGAAGACAATCGCGATCTCGTCGCCTTCGTGCGCCGGGTGATCGGTTTGCGCCTCGAGCATCCGGTGTTCCGCCGCTCGTTCTTCTTCCTCGGCGACCCGATCGACGATACCGGCGTCAAGGACATCGTCTGGCTTTCGCCCGACGGCCGCGAGATGAACGATGCCGATTGGCACCGTCCCCATGCCAAGGCGCTCGGCGTGCGCTATGCCGCCACCGCCGAAATGGACGTCTCGACCTATACCCGGCGGCTCGACCCGCACTCCTTTCTCCTGCTCGTTAATGCCGGAGAGGAACCCGTTAACTTTGTTCTGCCTAAAGTTCCCTTCGACAAGCGCTGGCACTGGATCCTCGACACGGCGGTGGCGGACGGCGAGGCGTCCGGACGATTTGCGGCCGCGACCTCGTTCCAGCTTCCGGCGCACGCACTGGCCCTGTTCGAAGGCGACGTCTGATTATGGATGCCGACAACGTCCTGAAGCTTGCCGATGCTGCCGGGATCGAGACCCATTACTGGGACAACCACGGCAACCGTCACGATGCCGGCCATGACACCATCCGCGCGCTGCTCGCCGCCTTCGGCATTGCCGCCGATACCGACGCCGAGGTGTGGGCGAGCCTGACCGGTTTCTGGCGGGCGCCATGGATGCGGCTGTTGCCTCCCGTGGTGACGCTGAAAGACGACGAGCCCGTCGCGTTGCCGCTGCGCGCCTGGGAGGAAGAAGGCGACCGGCTGATCAAATGGGAGCTGGTGCTCGAAGACGGCGACAAACGCACCGGCAGCTGCCGGCTCGGCGATCTTCGCCACGACGACATCGCTTATTTCGACAACCGGCGCATCTTCCAGCATCGCTTGGCGCTGGCGGCACTGCCGGCCGGCTATCACATTTTCCGCGTCGAAGGCGAAGAGGCGGCCACCCGGGTGATTGTGGCGCCGCGCCGCGCGTTCATGCCGGACGGTCTGGCGCATGCTTTCGGCCTGATGGTGCAGCTTTATGCGCTGAAGCGCGACGGCGACTGGGGCATCGGCGATTTTTCGGCGCTCGAAACGCTGATCGACCAGGTGGCAGGCGCGGGCGGTGCCGCGATCGGGCTCAATCCGCTGCATGCGCTGTTCCTCAATCTGCCGGAAAACGCCAGCCCCTATTCGCCGTGCTCGCGCCTGTTCCGCAATCCGCTCTATCTCGATGTCACCGCGCTCGCCGATTTTGCCGAGTGTGCCGAGGCCCGGGCGCTCGCCGAGCATCCCGAATTTCGTCGTGTCGCCGCCGGCGCGCAGGCCAACGAGTTCGTGCCCTATCGCGCCGTCACCTCGCTGAAATTGCCGGTGCTGGAGCGCTGTTATGCCCATTTCGTGGCGCAGCATCTGGCCGCCAACACTCATCGCGCCCGCTCGTTCCGCAGCTTCGTCGCCGAACAGGGCCGCGAGCTCGAGGATTTCGCCACCTTCGAGGCGCTGGGCGAGCATTACGGCGCCCTCGACTGGTCGCATTGGGCGGCGCCGCATCGCGATGCCAAGTCCGACGGCACCGCCGAGTTCCGCGCTTCCCGCGCCGATCGCGTCGGCTTCTTCCAGTACCTGCAATGGTGCGCCGATGTGCAATTCGGCCACGCCGCCGGCCGCGCCAAGGACAAAGGGATGGCGGTCGGCCTCTACAACGACCTCGCCGTGTCGGTGGACGCCTCCAGCGCCGATTATTGGATGCATCGCCAACAATTCGCCGGCGGAGCAAGGGTGGGGGCGCCGCCCGATCCATTCAACGAGATGGGCCAGGACTGGGGCCTGGTGCCGCTCAATCCGATGCGGCTGAAGGAAACCGGCTACGCCTACTACCGCAGCCTGCTCGCCGCCAATATGCGCCATGCCGGAGCCCTGCGCATCGATCATGTCATGGGGCTGACGCGGCTCTATCTCATTCCCGCCGGGGCCAAGCCGACCGAAGGCGCCTATGTGCGCTTTCCGCTCAACGATCTGATCGCGGTCGCCAGCCTCGAAAGCCAGCGCAATGAGTGCATGGTGATCGGCGAGGATCTGGGCACAGTGCCGGCCGGCTTCCGCGAAAAGCTGGCGGAAGCCAACATCCTTTCGAGCCGCGTGCTCTATTTCGAGCGCAACCGCGCCGCCTTTAAGCCGCCCACGGAGTATCCGCGTCTGGCGGCGGTGTCGATTTCCACGCACGACCTCGCCACGCTAGGCGGTTTCTGGCAGGGCGAAGACCTGAAAGCCAAGGCCCACATCGGCCTGTTCAAGACCGCTGCCGAAGAGGCTGCCGCCATGGCCGGGCGCATCGCGGACAAGCGCGAACTGTTGCAGGCGCTGGCGGCCGAAGACCTGTTGCCGGCCGGCGTCAGCCCCGCCGATGCCGACCATCTCGCCTGGAGCACGGCGCTGACCGCGGCGGTGCACACCTATCTCGCCCGCGCGCCGTCGCGCCTCATGATGGTGCAGCTTGACGATCTTGTCGGCCAGACCCGCCAGGCCAATCTGCCCGGCTCGGTCACCGAGTATCCCAACTGGCGGCGCCGGCTGGCGCAGTCGCTCGAAACCCTCGGCGCCGATCCGGCGTTCCGCACCGCGCTGGCGGCGATCGGCACCGGGCGGGGCTAGCGGCACGCGGCGATTGTTCCTAAACTCCGCACCGCTTTGGAAGCGGGAGTTGTCGCATGGAAGGTCTCGAACGGATCGTGCGCGAGCACTCCTTCTTTTCCGGCATGAAAGAGGACTACACCGACGTCGTGTCGGGCTGCGCCAAGAACGTGCGCTTCGAGCCGGGCGAGTACCTTTTTCGCGAAGGCGATGTTGCCGACCAGCTTTACCTGTTGCGCTCGGGCCGGGTCGCGCTCGAGGTTGAGAGCGGTCACGAGCCGGTGGCGATCCAGACCGTCGGCGAAAGCGAGATCGTCGGCGCTTCATGGCTGGTGCCGCCCTATCGGCGCGGGCTGTCGGCCAAGGCGCTCGAACTGACGCGCGCCATCGCGCTTGATGCCGCCTGCCTGCGCGGCAAGTGCGAGGACAATCACGATCTCGGCTACGAGATGATGAAGCGCTTCATGCCGATCCTGATCCAACGCCTGCGCGCCGCGCGGCTGCAGATCCTGGACGACCGGAAATAAATCCCGGCCATCACGCCTCCGGTGAGGGCGACTTTTTCGGCTTGGCGGCGGGCTTCTTCTTCACCGCCTTCGCCGAGGCCTTGACCGGTTCGGCTCCCTTGGCGGCTTTGCCGTTGGGCTTTTTCTCGGCGACTTTCTTGTCGACGGGATTGTTGGCCGTCACCGCTTTCTTCGCCGTGACATTTTTCGGCGGCCGCTGTTCGCTCAAGATTTCGGCTTCGGCGCGGGCCCAGTGCTCATGTTGACGGCCTTCGGGGCGGCCTTCGTGCTCCCAGATGAAATAGGCGCGCCGTTCGATCTCGCGGACAAATCCATCGGTACCGGGGTTTTTCGCGTTCATCGTGTCCTCCGAAGCTCCACTCATACGCGATTGGCCTGCAAATTTGAAACCAAGATTTTTTGACGCCCGCATTGCTGTTTGGGCAAACAAAAACGCCGGCCCATCGGGTGATGGACCGGCGCTGAGTTATTAGGCGGAAATTTTACAGTCCGTGCTTGGTACGAGCGACGGCTTCCTGCTCCTTGAACTGATTGAAGCGGGGCAGGAATTTGTCCCAATCGATGATGTGGGCGTCGAGTTCCGGGCCATCGATGCAAGCGTGCTTGCGCACCATCTTGCCGCCGATGGTCACCGGCACCATGCAGGCGCCGCAC
>NZ_JBWZET010000383.1:0-3011 GCF_056722145.1 Rhizomicrobium sp.
GTCTCCACGAACAGGAGACGGCACATGCAGATCACCCTTCACCAATTCGAACAGATCGACGGCTTGATGCAGGCGGTTCTCCGCCGCCCTGCGATCGAGGACATTCTCGATTGCGGGCGTGAATACTGCAACCGCGTGTACTTCCGCCCGGAATGGACGCTTGAGGATGCGTTGATCGTCGCGCTGGGCCGCGATTACGTCGATAGCTTCCCGAGCGCGCTGGAATGCGCCGCTGCGGTCGTAACCGGGGCACTCCTCTGCACGATTGAAGTGCTTGACGAGGAGGCCGCGTGATGATCACCACCACCCTCACCACCGCCCGCGCCGCATTCGAGCGTCTTAGCCCGGAGCAGGCGCTTTCGTTCTTGACCGACGTGTTCGGCGGGAACCTGGGTCCGTGCTTCGACGCATGGTCCGACGCGATTGCGCCGGTCAGCGATGCGTTCGACGCCGCGTATGACCAGCTTGATGCTGCGGTGAATCCGGAGACGCCCAGCGCCTACGATAGGGCCTGTGACGAGGCCGATTGGCGCTATGACTGCGCACAGGACGAAGCGGCATGAGTCCCGCCCGCACCCGCGCCGCGTGCCTCGCCGCCAGCTTCGAAGCTGCCCGGATAGCGCCCGCCATCACGCGCCCCGAGATGCTGCTGACCGATCTGCGCGAGGCCATCCACACCGCCGTGACACTGACCGAGCAGGCCAGCGCCAACTACGCGAACGTGGACGCACTTAAGCCCGAGCGCGAACTGCACGCCGCCGAACTGGCCGCGCTCGAAGCACGCGACGACATGCGCCAAGCATTCGAGGCCATCGGGATCGACCGGAAAATGCTGCTTCGGCTTTGGAGGATTTGAGATGAAATTCGAAGTTATAAACCGCTTTACCGGCGAGATTGCTTTCACCGCCGAGATCGACTGCGCGGAAAGCGAATATCGCAGCGTAAAGCTGGGCCTCGCCGTCAAATGGGCGATAAAGAATAAGGCCTACCTGTCGCGGGCCTACCTGTCGCGGGCCAACCTGTCGCGGGCCTACCTGTCGGGGGCCAACCTGTCGGGGGCCAACCTGTCGGGGGCCTACCTGTCGGGGGCCGACCTGTCGGGGGCCAAAGGCTCTGAATTGGCCGTCGCCCGCACCCGCATCCTACCCGATGGTGCGATCATCGGTTGGAAGAAATGCCGCAATGACGTGATCGTCAAATTGCGCATCCCCGAGGACAGTCCGCGCAGCCATGCATGGGGGCGCAAGTGCCGCGCGCATTTCGTTGACGTGCTCGAAGTGATCGGCGCGGAAGCCGGCATTTCCGAACATGACGGCAAGACGGAATACCGCGCGGGCGAGCGCCTGACGGCACCGAACTGGTGCGACGACTACACGCAGGAATGTGCGGGCGGTTTGCACTTTTACATCACCCGAGACGAAGCGGAGGCCCACTGATGGACAAGTTTCTGATCGACGTTCTCTCATGGAACGATGTTTACTGCGCTGCGGTCAACATTAACGCTGATCCAGCCGGACCCGAATACAAGTTCGGTGCCACCCTGCATTGGAAGGACAATTCCACGGCAACCGGTTTGTCGTGTTGCTTTGGCAGTGGTGCGACTGCTGGCGATGCAATGCAGGCCGCGTTGGCTACCATGAAGGCCCGCCATGCCGTCGAGGTGACGGCATGAAGCCCCTCGACGCACTGCTGATCGTGCTCGGCTTCATGATGGGCGCGGCGTTGCTGGGGGCGATGGCATGACCGCCGCGCGTATCAGCGACGACCGCCGCGCCACGTCCGCGCAGCCGCCGGTTAGCGCGGTGCCGACGAGCGTATGGCTAAAGGAACACACAGCCCCGCGCGCGCCGTGGTGGCGGAAATGGAGGAAGGCATGAACAACGCGATTGCCATTGCCGAGGTCGCCCGCATTGCCGACCACATGGCGGCGCTGTGCGGCGACGATGAAGCCTTGTTCGCCGACATGCTGGCGGGCGAGACCGACCTTTTCGAGATCATCGCCAAGCTGCACCAGCATATCGCAGGCGACGCGGAACTGATCGTCGGCATCGCCGCACGGCAGGCAGAACTGGCCGAACGTAAGGCGCGGCTGACAACCCGCGTTGCCGCGACGAAAGCCGCCATCGGCCAATTCTTGCGCGCGGGGAAGCTGCACAAGATCGAACTGGCCGAGGCCACGTATTCGGTGCGCGACGGCAAGCCCCGGATCGAGGTCGTGGACGCAGAAGCGGTCCCGCTGGAACTGTGCCGCCTAGAAACCAAGCCCGACAAGGCGAAGATTAACGAGGCATTCGCAGGCGTTGAAAGCCTGCCGAACTGGCTGACACTTATCCCGGCATCCGACGTGGTGACGGCGCGTAACAAGTAGGAAAGGAAATGAAAATGGGTGAACTAGCTATCATTCAGCCGCAAACCGCACCCGCGCCGGTTGTGCAATTCTCGTTCAACGAC
This sequence comes from Rhizomicrobium sp., assembly GCF_056722145.1. NCBI lineage: Bacteria > Pseudomonadati > Pseudomonadota > Alphaproteobacteria > Micropepsales > Micropepsaceae > Rhizomicrobium > Rhizomicrobium sp. The sequence continues at coordinate 2,452 of NZ_JBWZET010000383.1, forward strand.
ATGGCGCTTATGGCCCGCGCGTTCGCAGGTTCCGGCCTGTTCGGGGTCAAGACGCAGGAGCAGGCGCTGGCGCTTTGCCTGATCGCCCATGCCGAGGGTCGGCACCCGGCGCTTGCCGCGCGTGACTATGATATCATCCAGGGCAGGCCCGCGAAAAAGGCCGAGGCCATGCAACGCGATTTTGTCGCGGCGGGCGGAAAGATCGAATGGCACGAACTGAACGACACCCGCGCCGACGCGACGTTCTCGCATCCGGCTGGCGGCGTTGTCCGCATCGATTGGGATATGAAGCGCGCGCAAGCCGCCGGGCTGGGCACCAAGGATATGTGGAAGAAGTTCCCGCGCAACATGCTGCGCAGCCGCGTGGTTTCCGAAGGCGTGCGCACAGTGCTGCCGATGGCGACCAGCGGCATGTACGTGCCGGAGGAAGTGCAGGACTTCGCCGAACCCGCGCCGGTCAAGACCGCCCGCGACGTGGCCCCGACGCCGCGCGACGACACCGCCGCCAAGTGGGCCGACAGTTTCGTTGCGCAGGTGCGCGAATGCCATGATCTGGAAGC
>NZ_JBWZET010000384.1:0-17503 GCF_056722145.1 Rhizomicrobium sp.
GTCTCGACCTGCGCGTCACCGGCATAGGCGGCGGGTTCGCCGTTCTCACCTTCGGCTTGCGCTTCGGCCGCGATTTCGGCCGGCATGGCCTCCACGGCGGAATCATCCGCCGGTGCCTCGGGGTCCGGCGCGAAGCCGGGTTCAGAGACCAGCACCTCGCTCAGCGCGTCGATAATGCCGGGGGCTTCGTCGAGAATTTCGCCCGCGGGCTCGTCTTCGGCCGGCGGGGGCGCGGAAATGATCTCGATCGGTTTGATCTCAAGCGCCTGGGCGGGCTCAGCGCCTTCGCTGTTCGCAGCCTCGGCTTCGTGCGGTGCGTCCGGCGCCTCGTCCTCTTCGGCCTCATGGCTCGCCTGTTCTTCTTCCTCGGCCTGCAAGGCGAGGAGTTTCTGGCGGTCGGCGATGGGGATCTGGTAGTAATCGGGGTGGATTTCGCCGAAGGCGAGGAAGCCGTGCCGGTTGCCGCCGTACTCGACGAAGGCCGCCTGCAGCGACGGCTCCACGCGGGTCACCTTGGCGAGATAGATGTTCCCTTTAAGGGGCCGCTTGGAAGCGGCTTCGAAATCGAATTCCTCAACCCGTTGGCCGTCAAGAACGACGACGCGCGTTTCTTCCGGGTGGCTTGCATCGATTAACATACGTTTGGGCATCGAAATCTCCAGGCGGCACGTCCGCTCCGGCACGACGCATGGCGTCGGCCTCTCGGGGCCACCTTGTTTGGGATGTGGGATATGACCGGCGCGCACCCCCCTGCGGCAGTGCCACAGGCCGGTTGGTAAGGGTGGATGCCAAGTCGTTCATTCGTTCACTTGCACACGCGGGCGGCCCAAATGCCGCCCAGCTAGAAGCCGCCTGACGGCCCCATGTGGGCCAAGTCTATGGGCCTCCCCCTGGAGACCCGCGTCCGCCGCCCCCGAGGGGCGCAGCGCCGAAGCAGCTGAAAGGTGTTGTACGGGGCTCACCTAGTGAGAGGCAAGAGGAGCCTTGCCGATCGCAGCACCTTTTCGGCGCCTATCTGAAGGCACGATGGTTAACATCTGCTTACAGCGAAAACCGCAAAACAGCCTCTGATCGCGGCAACAATGACGCCACATAACGCAAGTAAGACGCAAAAAAATATGTTAAACAATTGATAAAGCGATATTTTTTGCACGGAAAATGTCAATTACTTGCGAGTGTGTCTTAACTGGTCTTGCCCGGGAAAGCGGCATGCATAAATTGTATGTAACGATGCCGCTCCACCGCCGGTTTTGGCGGCCCGGGCGGCGCGCCGCTCGAGGAGGGGATATCCCATGCGCAAGTCGTCGAATCTATTGCAGTGCTCGGTCGCCGCCGGGACGCTGATCCTGCTCGGCGCTGGTGCCCTGGCGCAGTCGACCGAGACGGTCGTGGTGACCGGCACCCGGATTCAGCGCTCCGAATACGACCTTCCCAACCCGGTGCAGCTGGTCGGCAGTTCCGACATTACCGGCGTCGGTTCCACCAATGTGACCGACTATCTGACCAAGCTGCCATCACTGGTGTCGTCGCTGACCAATTACGACACGTCGGGCTATGGCACGCCGGCCTCGAACGACGGCTCCTCGCTGGCGGGCCTCAATCTGCTCGATCTGCGCAATCTCGGCTACGTCCGCACCCTGGTGCTGGTCGACGGCAAGCGCCACGTTTCGGAATCGACCGGCGACGCGGCGGTGGACGTCAACACCATCCCGATCTCGCTGATCGACCGGGTTGAAGTCGCCACTGGGGGCGCCTCGGCCATCTATGGCGCCGACGGCGTTTCAGGGGTGGTGAATTTCATTATGAAGCGCAATCTTGAGGGTCTGCACGCGCGCGCCCAGGGCGGGTTTTCCGAGGACGGCGGCGGCAACACCTTCATGGGCTCGATGGCCTACGGCCTCAACACCGACGACGGCCGCGGCAACATCTCGGCGGCGCTGGAGTTCTCCGAGCAAGCCCGCCTCAGCTACACCGACCGCACCTTCACCCAGCCGGGACAAATCCTGCGCTTCGTGCCCAATCCCGACGCCTCCAGTCCACAGCTCGTTCCGGTTCCGAATGCGACCTATATCTGGTCGGCGGTGACGGGCGTGGTTTCCACCGACTTCCTCAATACCTTTTCGCCCGACTTCACCGGCAACGGCCAGCCCTATGTCCACGGCAACGAGTACGATTTCTATGATGCCATCGGCGGCAGCGGCCAGCCCTCGGCGAATGTCACCCAGGGCGATTTCCTCCCGGTTCAGTCGCGCAAGATCGCCCAGGTCGACGCGCATTACGATGTCTCCGACCTGTTCAAGGTCAGTGCCGAATTCAAATACGCCAAGGTGACCTCGGACTCGCGCAACACCCCGCCGTGGGACGATTTCCTCGCCATCATGCCCGACAACGCCTTCCTGCCGACCAACATTCGCGATGCCATCCTGGCCGGCGACACCGGCGTCGGCGTGTTCGGTGCCGACTATCTCGGGCTGCGCCGCCGCGAGCGGGTGACGCGCGATACCTACCGCACCTCGCTCGACATCACCGGCGATCTGTCGAAATTCGCCGGCAGCGTCGTCAAGGACCTGACCTACGACGTCTCCTACGTCTGGGGCGAGACCTCGGTCGACGACGCCGATCTCGGCATCCGGGTGGAAGATCGCTTCTTTGCGGCGATGGATTCGGTGATCGATCCCGCCACCCATCAGGCGACCTGCCGTTCCAACCTCAATCCGTCGGCGCTGCCGCCCGACACCTACGGCCTGCTCGCGGGCGTGCTCGGCGATGGTCCGGCCTATTCCGACACCTCGCCGGCGACCTACGGCCAGTTGTCGTTCACGCCGGGCGCCAACTCGGGGTGCGTGCCCTACAATCCGTTCACGCCGTACGCCAACCAGGCGGCGTCGGTGGCATTCATGACCACCAACCTGCACACCTTGGGCGTCGTCAGCCAGCAGGTCCTCACCGGTACGCTGGCGGGCAACTTCCCGCAGGTCGAAGTCCTGTTCGGCGGCCCCTTGAGCGTCGTCATCGGCGGCGAGTACCGCTTCGAGAAGAGTTCGTCCAGGGGCGATCCGTCGTGGTATCCCGGCTACACCTTCGACAACCAGCCCGAGGACACCATGGGCTCGTTCAACGTCGGCGAGGCGTTCGCGGAAGTGTCGCTGCCGGTGATCAGGAACCAGCCCTTTATCCAGGAACTGACGATCGACGGTGCGGTGCGCTATTCGTCGTATTCCACCGCCGGTCAGACCACGACCTGGAAGTTCGGCGGCATCTGGGCGCCGTTCGACTGGATCAGGCTGCGCGGCACCGATGCCTTTGCCGTGCGCGCCCCCAACATCGGCGAGCTGTTCGCGCCGCAGCAGACGGTCTATTCCGACGTTTCCGATCCCTGCGACAAGAACAACGTCAATGCCGGCACGTCCTTTCGCTCGGCCAATTGCGCGGCGCTGTTCGCCGCCCTCGGGGTTCCCTATACGCCGGGCGTGACCGACCTTTCGACCTCGGGCACGATCAAGACGTTCATCTCCGGCAACAGCGCCCTGAAGCCGGAAAGCGCCCGCACCCTGACGCTCGGCTTCGTGCTGCAGCCGGTGCAGAACCTGTCGCTGTCGGCCGACTGGTATCGCGTCATCATCACCAATGCGATCACCGCGCCCGATGGCCAGCAGATCGCCGACAAATGCGTCGACCTGTCGACCATCGCCAACCCGTTCTGCGGCCTCATCACCCGCGATCCGCACGCCGGCGTGGCGGGCCAGATCACGCTGCTGACCGAAACCCAGATCAATGTCGCGTCCTACGAAACCGCGGGTGTCGATTTCGACGTCACCTATCATCTCGATCCCAAGGATTTCGGCATCGCCGAGGACTACGGCGTCTTCGATGCCCACCTGATCGGCAATTACCTCAATTCGCTCTACCTGACGCCGTTGCCGGGCGAAAAGCCGGAGTATCAGGTGGCCGAGAGCGGGGCGCCGAAATGGCAGCTGTCGTTCGACCTCAACTGGACCTTCGGCGACTTTGATGTGCGCTATAACCTCGACTGGTTCTCGCGCACGCTGCGCTATTCGCACATCGTCAACGACGCCGCGCCCGATCGCGTCGCCGAGCAGTACAAGTATTATCCGGCGAAGAACGTTTCCAATCTGCAGGTCGGCTACCGCTTCGCCCCCGAGTACCGGGGTTATTTCGGCATCAACAACCTGTTCTATCAGGAGCCGGGGCCGGGCAGCTCAGGCTATCCGGTCGAGCCGTTGGGCCGCGTTTTCTATGTCGGCCTGACCGTCGATACCGAGCACGGCGTGCCGTCGCTGCCCTGGTAACGCGGCCATACATATTAAGCTGTGGACATGGCGGGTCGCCGGGCCCGCCATTTTCATCCGCAGGGCTGTGCTAACGGGCCGGAAATGGTTTATGTCCATAGTCGGCGTTCGGGGCAGAGGCGGTCCGATTGTCATGCGACTGGTACGGGAATGCGCGTTTGCCGCCTTGGCTTGCCTGTGCATCGGCACGGCTGCAGCGCAAGCCCCCCAATCCGTCGATGACGTGATCAATACCGTTCTGCGCGACGGCTCCCGCACCGATGCCCATCCGCCGCCGGCAGCCCAGCCAGGGCACGAGCCGCTCGTGATGGGCGTGCGCATGGGCGAGCACGACGACCGCACGCGCTTCGTGGTCGAGATTTCCGAGCCGGTCGCGATGCGCACCTTCACGCTCAGCAATCCCAACCGGGTGGTGATCGATATGCCGTCGGTGCGCTGGCACCTCGATGGCCCGCCGCGCCCGGGCGGCTTCGGGGCGGTGCGCACCTATCGCTACGGCACCTTCCGGCCGGGCAATTCGCGCTTCGTCATCGATCTGGCCCAGCCGGTCGCGGTCGGCGAGCCGATGGTGCTCGATCCGCAGAACGGCTCCGGCTATCGCGTCGTGTTCGATCTGTTCCCGACCACCCAGGCCAAGTTCGACCGCTCCGCCGGCTGGCCGGCCGACCTCCGGGCGCGCGAGAATGCCGCCCAGCTTGCCGCCCTGCCGCATAATCCGCCGCCGGTGCAGAGCCGTATCAAGAAGGTGATCGTCATCGACCCCGGTCATGGCGGTCCCGACCCCGGCACCCATTCCGAGGACGGCATCCAGGAAAAGGATCTGGTGCTGGCCGAGGCGCTGCAGCTTCAGCGGGTGCTGCAGGCGAGGGGCTACACCGTGCATATGACACGCGATAGCGATTTCGCGGTGGCGTTGCCGCAGCGGCGGGCGATCGCGCAGAGCTGGAAGGCCGATCTGATGATCTCCATCCATGCCGATTCGCACCCCAATCCGAGCACGTCGGGATTGACGATCTACACGCTGTCGGAAACCGGCTCCGATGCCGCCGCCCAGGCCCTGGCGAAAAAGGAAAACGAGGCCGACAAGCGCAACGGCGTCGAACGCTCGTCCGAAGATGCCGATGTCGCCTCGATCCTGATGGCGCTGGCGCGTCGGGACACCATGAACAAATCGTCACGTTTCGCTGAGGCGGCGATTGTCGAACTGCGCGACGCCACGACGGTCCAGCCGGTCAAGCCGCACCGCGGTGCGGCATTTGCTGTTCTGAAGTCCCCGGATGTGCCCTCGGTGTTGATTGAATTGGGTTATCTGACCAATCCCGAGGAAGCGAAGAGGATGCAAACCGACGCCTGGCGCGCTAGAGTTGCCCGCGCCATTGCGGCGGCCGTGGACCATCAGCTCATGACCGCAGCGGACGCCGGTCCGGAAACGGGCCGTACTCCTTGAGTGTGGCGCTGAGCAACAAAGCGGTTTTCCATAAGTCCTCATGAGCAACGATTCAGACGATCTCCCGCGGCCAGGCCACGTCCCCGGTCAGCAAAGGCCGCCGCGCCCGGCCCCGCACGACGAGCCGACCGAGTGGGAATTGGTGCGCCCCGAGGGCTTTGGCGAGCGTAACGCCGAGGGCGAACCCGGTCCGCGCCGTCAGGCCCGCATCCGGCTGCCGAACGTGCGTCTGCCGGCGCTGGGGTCGGTCAAGCGCTTCTGGAACCGCCGCGTCGCGCTCTATGCCGGGCTCGGCGCGCTGGTCTTCATCGGCATCGTCGGGCTGTCGACGCTGGGCTACGTCTGGTGGGTGACGCGCGACCTGCCGGGCGTCAAGGATCTGCAGAATTACGCCCCGCCGGTGACGACCCGCGTTTATGCCGGTGACGGCACGCTGCTCGGCGAGTATGCCCGCGAGCGCCGCGTGTTCGTGCCCATCGCCTTCGTGCCCAAGCTGGTGATCAACGCCTTCACCTCGGCCGAGGACCGCAATTTCTACACTCACCCCGGTATCGACGTGTCGGGCATCGTGCGCGCCGCGATCAAGGACGTCGGCAAGGTGGCAACCGGGCGGCGGCCGGAAGGCGCCTCCACCATCACCCAGCAGGTGGCCGGCGGCTTCCTGCTCGACCGCTCCAAGATCAAGCTCAAGCGCAAGATCCAGGAAGCGGTGCTGGCGCTGCGCATCGATTCCACCTACTCGAAGGACAAGATCCTCGAGCTGTATCTCAACCAGATCAATCTCGGCCAGAACTCCTATGGCGTCGCCGCCGCGGCGCTGAACTATTTCGGCAAATCGTTGGATGAACTGACGATCTCCGAAGTGGCGTTCCTGGCGGCGCTGCCCAAGGCGCCGAGCCATTACGATCCGCGCTATCACTATGAGGCGGCGGTCGGCCGGCGCAATTGGGTGATCGGCCAAATGGAAGAGAACGGCTACATCACCCACGAGCAGGCCGAGGCGGCCAAGGCCGAACCCTTGCGCGCCAACACCCGCCCGCTCGGATCGCAGACGCAGGACGCGCAGTATTTCGTGGAGGAAGTGCGCCGCTCGCTTTATGCCAAGTTCGGCGGTTCGCAGCTTTACGACGGCGGCTTGCAGGTGCGGTCCTCGCTCGACACGCGGATGCAGAACTACGCCGTCAACGCGCTGCGCATGGGCCTGGTGCGCTACGACCGCCGCCACGGCTGGCGCGGCGCCAAGAAAACCATCGACGTCACCGGCGACTGGAAAACCGCGCTCACCGATCTCGGCAACCATTCCGGCATCGAGACCTGGGACATCGCCGTCGTGCTCGGCTATCGCGGCAATGATGTGCGCATCGGCCTGTCGAACGGCAACGGCGCCATCATTCCGTTCAAGGAACTCGCCTGGGCCCGGCCGCAACTTCCCAACGCCGAGGTCGGTCCGTCGCCTGCCAAGCCGCAGGTCGCGCTCAAGGTCGGCGACGTGATCTACGTCGAGCCGATCGACAGCCGCGGCAATTACGGCCTGAGGCAGGTGCCCGAGGTCAACGGCGGCATCATCGCGCTCGATCCGCATACCGGCCGCGTCCTGGCGCTGTCGGGCGGCTTCTCCTACGATTCCAGCCAGTACGACCGCGCCATGCAGGCGCTGCGGCAGCCGGGTTCGACCTTCAAGCCGTTCGTTTATGCCGCCGCGCTCGACAACGGCTTCACGCCGACTGCGAAAATCCTCGATGCGCCGTTCTGCATGCAGCAGGGGCCGGGCATGCCGATGTGGTGTCCGGAAAACTTCGAGAAGCACTTTATCGGGCTCGCCACCATGCGGCGCGGCATCGTGCTGTCGAAGAATTTGATGACCGTGCGTCTGGCACAGGCCGTCGGCATGGACAAGATCACCCCGATCGCCGAACGCTTCGGCGTTTACAATCATCTCGATCCGCTTCTGGCCAACTCGCTCGGCTCGACGGGCACGACGCTGCTTCGGATGACCACCGGCTTTGCCGAGTTCGTCAACGGCGGCAAGCGCATCCAGCCGTCGCTGGTCGACCAGATTCAGGACCGCAACGGCCACACCATCTGGCGCCACGACGAGCGCAAGTGCGACGGCTGCAATTCCAACGACTTCAATGGCCAGGCCGAGCCGCTGCTCGACGATCCGCGCGAGCAGATCATGGACCCGCGCACCGCCTTCCAGATCGTCTCGTTCCTCCAGGGCGTGGTGCAGAACGGCACCGGCATCACCGTCGCCTCGGTCGGCAAGCCGCTCGCCGGCAAGACCGGCACCTCCAACGACAGCCGCGATGTCTGGTTCATCGGCTTCTCACCTGATCTCGCCGCCGGCGTCTATGTCGGCTTCGACAATCCGCATACGCTGGGTCAGCGCGAGCAGGGCGCCACGGTGGCGGCGCCGATCTTCCGCGACTTCATGAAGGGCGCGCTCGCCGACAAACCACCGACGCCGTTCCGCGTGCCGCCGGGGATCGAGTTCGTCACCGTCGACCGCGTTAACGGCAATGTCGTGCCGCCCGGCACGCCCGGTTCGATCCTGGAGGCCTTCAAGCAAGGCACCGCTCCGGGCGAACCCGGCGCACCGCCTCCGATGGTGATCGGCGGCGACCAGCCGAGCACCACCGCACCGACCAACGGCGCCACCGGCGTCGAAGAGGGTACGGGCGGATTGTACTGACTGGCCTGTCGCCGCCGCTGCCGTTATGCCATGAGATGCACGCGCATCTCGGGTTGACGGACGGCAAATGACATCGGACCAGCACGGCCTCTCGCCGATTTTGGCCCGTTTGCGGGCCTTGACGTGGCGCGCCAAGGTCCGTGCGATCGCCCTCAGGCCGGTGGTGCGCGGCAGCGAGCCGGCGCAGATCTTTCTGTGTGCCGTGCTCGGTGCCCTGGTGGGTCTCGTCATCGATTTCCTGCACGTCACGGTGCTGCTTCTGCACCAGGTGTGCTTCGGACTTGCCGACGGCCAGTTTCTCTCGACTGGAAACGGCATCGCGCCGTGGCGCATCGCGGTTGTGCCGGTGCTGGGCGGCCTGCTCCTCGGCGCGTTTCGCTACCTGACGCGGCGACGGAGGACGGCGGAAATCGTCGACCCCATCGAAGCCAATGCGCTGCTCGGCGGCCGCATGTCGCTCCGGGATTCCGCCCGGCTGGCGTGGACTACGCTGATCTCGAACGGATCGGGCGCCTCGCTCGGCATGGAAGCGGGATACACCCAGCTCGGCGCCGGCATCGTGTCGGTGGTCGGCCAGTTCTTTCGCCTGCGCCGCAGCGATTTGCGCGTGTTCGTGACCGCCGGTGCCGGCGCGGCGATCGCGGCCGCCTTCAACGCGCCGCTAGCCGGCGCCTTCTACGGCTTCGAGCTGATCCTTGGGGGCTATACCGCGCGGGCGCTGGCGCCGGTGAGCGTGGCGTGCGTCTCTGCCACGCTGGTGGCGCGCGCGCTCAATCATTCCGCCGCACTGTTCACGGTCGCCGACGCCACCGCGCTGCTGCCGGTCAGCTATTACCTGTTTGCCGCGATGGGCGTGGCAGCCGCCGGTATCGCCATCCTCACCATGCGCTGCGTGACCTGGACGGAGAGGGCGCTGCGAGCCAGCCGTGTGCCCTCGTGGCTGCGCCCTGCGATCGGCGGGCTGGTGTTGACGCTTATCGCACTCGTGTTCCCGCAGGTGTTGGGCAGCGGCCACGGCGCCATCCAGTTTCATTTCGACCGCCAATTGCCGTGGCTGCTGCTGCTCGGGTTCCTGCTGGCGAAGATCTTGGCGTCGGCGATTTCGATCGGCTCGGGGTTTCGCGGCGGACTGTTCTCCTCGTCGCTGCTGCTGGGCGCGGTGTTCGGCGCGGCGTTCGTGCAACTGGCGGCGCTGGCGCTGCCCGAAGTGGCGTCAGAGCGGGCAGCGTTCATGCTCGCCGGCATGGGAGCCGTCGCCGCCGCCATCATCGGGGCGCCGATGACGATGGTGTTCCTGACCCTCGAAGCGACCGGCGATTTCATGGTCAGCATCGGCGTGTTTCTGGCGGTCATCATCGCTTCGTCGATCGCGCGGCTGACGTTCGGCTATTCGTTCGCGACGTGGCGCTTCCACATGCGCGGACTGGCCATCCGCGGCGGCCACGACATTGGCTGGATCGCCGAGTTGACGGTCGGGCGGCTGATGCGCTCCGACCCGCGGATTGTTGCCGATAACACGCCGGTGCTGGCGCTGCGCGCCCAGTTCCCGCCGGGCAGTACCAAGTGGCTGTTCGCGGTCGGACGCAGCGGCGCCTACACCGGACGGATCGACATTGTCGACGTCCACGATCCCGAGATCGATGATGCCTTGCCCGGCCTGGTGTCGGGTGACTTGGCGCAGAACCCCGACCAGTTCCTGGTCCCCGGCGACGACGTGCGCCTGGCGCTGCGCCGCTTGGAAGAAACCCAGAGCGAAACGCTGCCGGTGCTGGCTTCCTGGAGCGATCGTCGCCCGGTCGGCTACCTGACCGAGGCTTACGCCCTTAAGCGCTACACCCACGAACTGGAACGCATCCGCGCCAACGAAACGGGGAGTAACCTCCACTCCGCCACCGAACTGCCGCGTGGACGCTAAAGCAACGGACTTTAAATTCGCCTCAGGTCGATGGCAGGCACCGAGTTTAAACGCCCGACGCTTTAGAACTCGGTCCAGTCGCCGTCGCTGGATGGGGCCGGAGCGGGCTTGCGGCTGCCGCCGGCGGCTGCGACCTTGGTGGGGACGGCCTTCAGCACGGGGCGTTTGGCGACGGGACGTACGGTCTCGCCGGTCGAGAAAAAGCCGATCAGGTCGATCAGCACCTTGGATTCGCCTGACAGGTTGCGCGCCGCCGCCGTGGATTGTTCCACCATTGCGGCGTTCTGCTGGGTGACCTGATCCATCTGTGCCACGGCGGCATTCACTTCCTCGATGCCGGCGGCTTGTTGCTGGCCGGCTTCGGCGCTGCCACGGGCGAGGCCGTCGATTTCCACGACCTGCTCGATGATGCGCTTCAGAACGTCGCCGGATTGGCCGACCAGCTTGACGCCGGATTCGACTTGTTCGCTTGAGGTTTTGATCAGGGTTTTGATCTGCTTGGCCGCTTCCGACGAACGTTGCGCCAGTGCCCGCACTTCCGATGCTACCACCGCAAAGCCACGACCGGCGTCGCCGGCCCGCGCCGCTTCGACACCGGCGTTGAGCGCCAGCAAATTGGTCTGGAAGGCGATTTCGTCGATCACGCCGATGATGTCGGTGATCTGTCGCGACGACTGCGCGATCGCGTCCATGGCATGGACGGCCGATTGCACGACATGGCCGCCCTGTTCGGCGGCCGCCTTGGTAGCGCCGATGGTGTTGGAGGCTTCGCGCGCGTTGCTCGCCGCGGTCTTGACGGAGGCGGTGATCTCTTCCAGCGCGGCAGCGGTTTCCTCCAGGCTCGCGGCCTGCTGCTCGGTGCGCCGCGACAGATCATCGGACGCACTGCCGATCTCGCCGGCCGCATTCGCGATGGTGTGGGTGCTCGCAGCGACCCGGCTCATCGCGTTTTGCAGCGCCTCGGCGGCCTGGTTGAAGTCGTTGCGGATTTTTTCCAGGTCGGCGGGGAAGGCCATGTCGATGCGCCGGTCGAGCTTGCCGCCGGCAAGACCAGCGAGGGCGTCGCCGATCGCGATTACCGCATTGACGCGCGTGGTGATGTCGGTCGCGATCTTGATGACCTTCTCGACGTTTCCGTTTGCGCCGCGTACGGGATTGTAGGTCGCCTGAATCCAGACCTTGCGGCCGCCCTTGCCGATCCGCAGGTATTGCTGCGCATCGAATTCGCCCCGGCGCAGCTTGTCCCAGAAGCCACGGTACTCGGGGCTTTGCGCATAGGCCGGTTCGACAAACAGGCTGTGGTGCTGACCGACGATTTCGCCCGAAGAATAGCCGAGCGCATTGCAGAAGTTGGCATTTGCCCTGAGGATCTTGCCGTCAGGCGTGAATTCGATGATCGCCAGCGAGCTGTCGAGCGCGTTCAACACGGCCTGGGCACTGTTATCGCGGCGCCAAAACGACATTTTCATTTTCCTCAAGCTTATGGGGCGACCCGCGGGGCGGGGTCGGCATGGAATTGGGCTTGATCGTGGACAATGGCGTCTAACAAAGCGTGAATTCGGCGGCCCGATCCGTGAAACTGCGTACGATCGGGTGCTTGAGAACCGATTTCGATCGCGATTTCTCCTGTCGATTGTGCCGGGCCGCTCCGGCGCATGGGATCATCAGCACACTGAATGTACGTCTATTGAGCCATTGCGTGGGCTTGAACCAGAGAGCCTCTGTAGCCGTTTCCATCCTGTCCGCGCTCGCCTGCGGACGGTGTCGGAGGTTATCTGATGAACACGACGGCTGTTGCGGCCAGTATTATCGCGGCGTTCATGGTTGCAGGGTGCGCCACCCAGCCAGACGGGCCGGATGTTCCCGTGGCGCCCGGCGCCGGCAAATCCTGGAACGCGTTCCAGCAGGATGATTACGCCTGCCGCGATTTTGCCAATGGGCGGGTGGCGGGGCGGGCCCAGAACACTAACGACCACGCCATCCTGTCGACCATTATCGGTGCCGGACTCGGCGCAGCCCTCGGCGGGGCGGTGGGCGGCGGCAACGGGGCTGGTATCGGCGCGGCTGCGGGCGGTGTCGCCGGCTCGGCGTACGGCGCCAACGACACCGAGCGCTCGCAGTACCGGCTGCAACGCCAATACGATCTCGCCTACGCCCAATGCATGGCCGCCAAAGGCAACGACGTCCCGCCGCCGTTCGGTTACAGGCACCGCCGCGATCGCGACTACGGCCCGCCGCCCCGCGACGATTACGGGCCGCCACCGCCCCGGGACGACGATCCGCCACCGCCGCAACCGCGGGATTGAAGCGCCGCGGCACCCAGCCATCACCATACATTCAGAGTTTCTCAGGCACAGGCGTTTACGCCGCCGACCGCTCACCGCCCGCCCGGTGCCGCGCCTTCGTCGACCGACATGGCTTGGTCCTGGGCGCCGCCGAAGGTGTAGACGAGGCCAAGGAACAACACGCGGTCGGTCGGGCGGGCGTGCGTATCCTGGTGCACGCCCGGCGTATCGACGGTCTGATCTCTGCTGGATTCGAACAGATTACGCACCGTGAACAGTCCCGACAAATCGCGCTCGAAGCGGTGCTTGAAGGCGAAGCTGCCGTAAAAATGGGGCGCAATGGCGAGCGTGTTGTAGCGCTGCTTGCCGAAATAGCCGGCGTTGAACTGAAGCTGGTCGTCGGGCGTGATCTTCCAGTCGAGTCCGCCGCGGATGCTCCAGCCGAGCCGCGATTGCTTGGCGTCGAGGCTCAAGGCGCCAGGATTGAATTCGGTATAGGCGAGGCTTCCCGACGTGCGCAGCGAAAGATCGGCCAACAGCTTGGTGTTGAGATTGACGTCGAAGCCGGCGGCCATCTGATGGGCGAGATTGTCTGTGGTCTCGAGAACCACTGAATCGGACAGGGCGCGGTAAATCTGGGCGAAGGCTTTGTAGGTGGCGCGATAATAGCCGGTCGCCACAATATCCGTGTTTTCGCCGACGTCGTGGTAGCTGGTCTCGATCGAGTCGACCATCTGCGGCTTGAGCAGCGGGTTGCCGCTTTGAACGTTGAAGGTATCCCAGGATTGCCGCGCCGGATTGAGCAAGTCGGCGCCCGGCCGTTGGATGCGGCGGCTATACGACACGCCGAATTGCTGCGTATCGGTGAGGCTGTAGGTGAGAAACAAGCTTGGAAAAATGCCAAGCGTCTCGCTCTGGTGGCGTTCGCCCGTGGTGACGAGCGTGGTGGTGAGAAAATCCTGTTCCAATCTGAGCCCGCCCTTGACGCCGAAGCGGCCGAACTTCTGGCGATAGGTGGCATATCCGGAATGGGTGGTGCGTTGGAAATCGAAGATATTGGTGAAATCGGCGTCTTGGCTCCAATCTGCCATCGTCGCGTCGCGCCAAAGCCCGACATTGTCGGCGCGGCTGGTATTGATATCGAGTTCGTATCCGGTGCCGAATTCGCCCTGCCCCGGCAGCGGCAGGACATAACTGGTCTTGAGATTGGTGTTGCCGCCGCGCGAGCGCTCGAGGCGCGATTGCCAGTAATTGGCGAAGCCGCTTGCGGTATCGGTATTGACGTAGTCGGTGTCGGCCACATTCCACCAGCCGTAGTGGGAGAGCGCCAGGCTGAGTTTCTCGCCCTCCGCGGCGAAGCTATGGCCATAGTTGAAGCTGGCTTGGGCGCCGGCGTTATGGAACCGTTCGAAGCCGTCGCGGGAAATGTCGGTCGCATCCGCATCGGAAATCGCGCGCTCGAACGAATCCATTCGCCCACTCCACGCGTAATAGAGGCCGCTGACCTCGAAATCGTTGTGGGCGGCAGTGGTGCTGGCGGTCATTGTGGCGAAGCGTCCGGCATAACGCCAATGCGAGGTCACGGTCTGCGACGACACCGGGCTCGTGCCGTCGCTGCGCACCGTGGCATTTTCGCTCCGGCTGCCATCGCGCCGCTCGCTGTAGATGCCGTTGAGCTTGATGCCGTCGAGCGCGGCGTTGCCGGACAGCGAGCCGTTGACCCGTCCCTCACTGCCGATCGCGGCGCGGACGATGCCTTGCGCCGGCAGGTCACGATCTTTCTTCATCACGATGTTGATGACGCCGCCGGTGCCCTCGGCGTGGAATTCCGCCGGCGGATTGGTGATGACTTCGATGCGCTCCACCGCGCTTGCTGGAATCTGCTGCAGGGCGTCGCCGGGATTGTTGGCGAACAGCGGCGACGGCTTGCCGTCAACCAGGATGGTCACCGCGTTGCCGCGCAGCGTGACGTTGCCCTGCGGATCGACTTCGACCAGCGGCAGGTTGTGCACGACGTCGCTGAGCGAGCCGCTCGCTTTTTGAACTTCGTTTTCAAGCGTGTAGACGGTGCGGTCGGGCAGCACCTGCACCGACGGCCTGAAGCCGGTGACACTGACGGTTTCCGTCGCCGGGTCGGCCCACACCGCTGGCGCGACTGAGGCCCAGGCGCACAAGCCCAGCCCGACGCAGGTCCACCGCCTGTATAACGCCATTGTTGCCCCCAGCTCCGGCGCCCACAACGATGGTACGAATGTTGCCGCTGCGCCACTTAAGTCGGCGAAATGAAGCCCGGCGAACGTGAAAATCCGCCCGCGCCCCTTGCGATTCTGCTGGCGCTTCCGACTTCTATTAAAGGCACGCCCGCTGCGTGTCAGAGTGAATGGCGACGGTCCCCACCCGCGGAAATTTGAAAACGAATGTACCTGGGGATAGAGAAAAGCGCGGAAACCGGAAAATAACGATCAATCGCTCGTGCATTTCGTGGCCTCCGGACGCTAGATATTGCGCCCCGGCCGGATTTGCACTTGCGGGCTTGAGACCCTATATCCGGCAGCCCAACCCTTCATCTGGAACGCCATGCGCCCCGAAACCGAACGCGCCATCTCCGAAATCCAGCAGGCGGTCGCCCTGCTGAGGAGGCATCTTTGACTGGGACAAGTCCGTCCGCCGCCTCGATGAACTGAACGCCAAAGCCGAAGACGCCGCCATCTGGAACGATCCCGTTGCGGCCCAGAAGATGATGCGCGAGCGTCAGCGGCTCGAAGAATCCCTCTCCACCATCCGCAAGATCGAAGGCGAGCTCACCGACGCCACCGGCCTGATCGAAATGGCCGAAGCCGAGGGCGATGCCGCCATGATCGCCGACGGCGAAGCCTCGGTGACGGCGCTGGCCCGTCGCGCCGAGCAGATGCGGCTCGAATCCATGCTGTCGGGCGAAGCCGACGGCAACGACACCTACCTCGAAATCCATGCCGGCGCCGGCGGCACCGAAAGCCAGGACTGGGCCGAGATGCTGTTGCGCATGTACACGCGCTGGGCCGAGAAGAAGGGCTACAAGCTCGAGTGGCTGGAAGAGAGTGAAGGCGAGGGCGCCGGCATCAAGTCGGCGACGCTGCTGATCAAGGGACCCAACGCCTATGGCTGGCTGAAGTCGGAGCAGGGGGTGCATCGCCTGGTGCGCATTTCGCCGTTCGACGCCAACGCGCGCCGGCACACCTCGTTCTCGTCGGTGACGATCTATCCGGTGATCGACCAGACCATCGAGATCGACATTCCGGAAAAGGATGTGCGCATCGACGTGTATCGTGCGTCCGGCGCCGGCGGCCAGCACGTCAACAAGACCGAAAGCGCGGTCCGCATCACCCACCTGCCGACCAACATCGCGGTGTCGTGCCAGACCGAACGCAGCCAGCACCAGAACCGCGCCAATTGCTGGGAGATGCTGCGCTCGCGCCTCTACGAGATCGAGCTGAAGAAGAAGCAGGACGAGACCGGCGCCTTCGTCGGCGAGAAGTCCGAGATCGGCTGGGGCCACCAGATCCGCTCTTATGTGCTGCAGCCCTACCAACTGGTGAAGGATTTGCGCACCGGCGTGGAAAGCCGCTCGCCCGACGACGTGCTCGATGGCGACCTCGACCCCTTCATGGCCGCAGCCCTGGCGCAAGCCATCGGCGGCAAGAAGACCGAAGCGATCGAGGATCTGGAGTAGTCCGTTCCGGCGCCGAAAGCCCCGCCGCGGTCGCCCGCAGCGGGGTTCTTGTTCGTATGAACCGCTTACGACTTCAGCGGCGTGAAGGTGGCGGCGGTGGCGGCCGGGCGCGACACCAGCGTGGCGGTCGGCGTCGGCGCGGCCGGAGCATGCGCCGCAGCGGCTTGCTCGAGCTTCTCGGCGACGTCGGCCAGCGGGTTGTCGGCGTGGCGGCAGTTACCGTCGAAATAGGCGCCGGTTTCCACCGCGAAGGCCTCGTGCAGGATGTTGCCCTGGACGCGGCAGGTGGAGGCGAGCAGCACCTTGCGGGCGCGGATGGCACCTTCGACGCGGCCGCGGACGGCGACTTCTTCCGCCGCGATATCGCCGTGGATGAAGGCCTTCTCGCCGATCACCAGATTGGCGGCATAGACGTCGCCCTCGATGCGGCCGTCGATCTGGACGTCGCCGCTCGACTTGAGCGTGCCGACGACGACGAGGTCGCCGCTGATGATGGACGGGGCCGAAGGCACCCGCGGTTTGCGCACGGCCGCCGGACTTTGCATCGGCGGCGGAGGCGCCGGGATACTGACTTTTTCGTCTTTTTTACTGGAAAACATATCGCCCTGCCTCGATGAAGTTTCTCGGGTTCCTCACCACATCGTCGTACCAGATCTCGTAATGGACATGCGGTCCGGTACTGCGCCCCGTCGACCCAAGTTTTCCGACCGGTGCACCTTCCCCCACCCTGGCCCCAACATGCACCAGGATCGATGACAGATGTGCGTATCTCGTATGGATACCGTAGCCGTGATTGATTTCCACCATCTTACCATAGCCGCCGCGCACGTCGGCCCAGACGACCACGCCGGGGGCCGTCGAGCGCACGATGGCGCCGGTCGGCCCCGACCAGTCGATGCCGGGGTGGAACGCATAACGGCCGGTAAACGGATCGACGCGGGCACCGAAACCGCTGGTCCGCTCGAACGAGGGGCCGGCGACCGGCGTCGTCAGCGGGACATGCTTCATACCGCCGAGCAGCGCGGTCATTTCGGTCAGCTGCGCCGAGGATTTCAGATAGGCCTGTTGGAAGGGGACATCGTTGATGCCTTCGATCGACACCGCCGAGAGCGGTATTTCGGGGCCGCCCATGCCGCCTTCGGAAC
>NZ_JBWZET010000385.1:0-5264 GCF_056722145.1 Rhizomicrobium sp.
AAGGATGACAGCGCGGGCGCGCAACGGGAGAAGGCCATGGACTTGATGCCGTCAGAGAACACGCCCGCCGTCGTCGATACCGTTCCGATGCGCCTGACCCCGATGCAGGTGAAAATTCTCAAGGGCGTTCATTCCGGGCTGCTCAACAAGCAGATCGCCTTTCGCCTCGGCATCGCCGAAGCGACCGTAAAGGCGCACATGACACAGCTGATGCGCAAGCTCAACGTCCGCAATCGCACCCAGGTCGCCCTTCTCGCTCAAGCCATGGACCTCGACGACGTCCGCCACTGAATCCTATTTTGGGACGTCGCAGCAGCGTTTGAAATCGCCGCCGCCGATCTTGAGCGCCGCGCCTTCGGCCAGCGCCTTCGCCACCGCCGCCCGTGCCGCGGCCAGAACTCGTGTAAAGGTCGGCCGCGATACGCCCATCTGCTTCGCCGCCGTTTCCTGATCGAGCCGCTCGTAATCGACGAGCCTTACCGCCTCCCACTCCTCGTCCTTCAACGCCACAATCTTAAGATCGCAGAGCGGAATGCCGCGCGGCTTGAAAAAGCGGGCGGAAGGACTGGAGCGGACGATGCGGCTTTTGCGGGGTCTCATGGCGGGCCGACTTTTGCCCGGGAGTATCGGCTGGCGCAACGCTGCCTGCGACCCTGGACACAATTGAACGCACGTTCATAATCACGCTATACGTCGTATCCGTCAACGGGGCGCCTGCCCCCGACCAGCGGAGGGAATTTCATGACCAGCTTGAAAACGGTGTTCGTCGCGGCCGCTTTGGCGCTCGCGAGCGTTGTTTCGGCCCAGTCGGCGCCGTCGCCGCAGGTCCCGCTGATCGAGCCGGCCCAGGTCAAGAATCTGATCGGGCTCCGCGGCAAAATCACCATCGTCGACGTGCGCCGCCCCGAGGAATTCGCGGCCGGTCATATTGACGGCGCCATCCTGATGCCGCTCGACACTCTTCCCAATACGTTTTCATCGCTGCCCAAGACGGGAAAGCTGATCGTCTATTGCCGTTCGGGACACAGGAGTGCGCAAGCGGTGCAGTTCCTCGTCGCTCACGGCTATACGAACGCCGTCAGCATGAACGGCGGCTTTATGGCGTGGTCACAGAAGTAAGGAGAAGCCCGGTGAAATTTGCCGTTGCCAGTGAGGATTTCCAGTCGATTTCCGGCCATGCCGGGCACGCCGCCCGTTTTCTTGTGTTCGAAGCCGAAACCGGCAAAAACCCCGTGGAAGTTGCGCGCATCGATCTCAACGAAGACCAGACCATCCACAATTTCCAGGGCGGTGCTCACCCGCTAGACAATGTGGAAGTGCTGATCGCCGGCAGCGCCGGCGGCTGTTTTGTCGAACGCATGCTGGCGCGCGGCATTACTACGGTGGTGGCGCGCGACATCCCGCCTGCGACCGCCGTGGCGGCCTATATGACGGGCGTGCTGAAACCGCTGACCGAAGCCGGCGCCTGCGAATGCAGCGGCGATCATCACCACTGACTTAGGCGCGCGCCGCTTGCGGCCGTTCGGGATCACGCAGCCAGACATAGATCGCCGGGATCACCAGCACCGTTAGCAGCGTCGACGACATCAGGCCGAACAGCAGCGAAATCGCCAGGCCCTGAAAGATCGGGTCGGAGAGGATCGTCGCCGCGCCGATCATGGCGGCGAGCGCCGTTAGCAGAATCGGGCGGAACCGGGTCGCACCGGCATCGAGCAGCACCTCTTTGAGCGGCCCCTGGCCGTGGCGGATGAAATCGACCAGCAATATCGAATTGCGCACGATGATGCCGGCAAGCGCGATGAACCCGATCATCGATGTGGCGGTGAATGGCGCGCCGAACAGCCAATGGCCGATGACGATGCCGATCAGGGTCAGCGGCACCGGCGTCAGGATCACCAGTGGCAGCTTGAACGAGCCGAATTGCGCCACGACCAGGATGTAGATGCCGAGCAGCGCCACGCCGAACGCCGCGCCCATGTCGCGGAACGTGACATAAGTCACTTCCCATTCGCCGTCCCAGAGCAGCGACGGCTTGGTCTCGTCCGCCGGCTGGCCGTGCAGCAGGATTTGCGGCTGTGGCAGGCCCTTCCAGTTGTGCGTTTTGATGCGATCGCCGACCGCACCCATGCCGTAGATCGGGGCCTCATACGCCCCTGCCAGCTCGGCGGTGACCATGTCGGCATAGTGCATGTCGCGGCGGAAGATCATCGGCGATCCGGCCTCGCGCTCGATGTGGACCACGTCGCCGAGTTCCACCACGGCCTTGTTGCCGGGAATGGCATTGGCCGGGATCGGCGTCGATTCCAGCTTGCGCGTCCATTCGAGATCGTTCTTCGGCAGCCGCACCACGATCTTCAGCGGATCGCGATCCTCGCCGCGATGCGAATAGCCGACCGCAACACCGCCGAGAATCGAGCGCAGCGTGTCGTAGACGTCAGCCTGCTCGACACCGAAGTATTCAAGCTTGTCCTGATCGATGGTGATGCGAAGGCGCGGGCGCGGGCTACCGTAACTATCATCGACATCGACGATGTAGGGCACCGACTTGAAGATCTTTTTGACCTCCTCCGCTTCGGCGCGGCGGGTGGCCGAATCCGGGCCGTAAATCTCGGCCAGCAGCGTCGCCAGCACCGGCGGGCCGGGCGGCACTTCCACCACCTTGATCACGGCACCTTCGGGAAGCTTGATGGCGGCAAGCTGGCGACGCAGGTCGAGCGCGATGGCGTGGCTGGCGCGGGAGCGATCCGATTTGTCGGAGAGGTTGACCTGCAGCTCGCCCATCTCGGGCTTTTCGCGCAAATAGGAATGGCGCACGAGGCCATTGAAGTTGAACGGCGCCGGCGTGCCGGCATAAGCCTGGATGGACGTCACTTCCGGCAGGCCTTGGGTGATCGCCGCCGCCTCGAACAACACCCGCGCGGTGTCTTCCACCGAAGCGCCTTCCGGCAGATCGACCATCACCGACAGTTCCGACTTGTTGTCGAACGGCAGGAGTTTCACGGTGACGTTCTTGGTCACAAACAGCACGCACACCAGGCCGGTGGCGAGCGCGACGTAGAGGAGAAACTTCTTGGAATTCTCGCGGCTGGAGATGATCGGCCAGGCGATGCGGCGATAGACCCGCGCGATGGCGCCCTCGCTGTGCGGCGCATCCTTCAGCGGGCCCGTGCCCTTGCCGGCGAGTTTCAGCAACGCCCACGGCGCCACCACCATGGCGACGAAAAACGAGAACAGCATCGCGGCCGAGGCGTTGGCGGGGATCGGCGCCATGTAAGGGCCCATCATGCCCGACACGAACATCATCGGTAAGAGCGCGGCGATCACGGTGAGGGTTGCGACGATGGTGGGATTGCCGACCTCGGCAACAGCTTCGATCGCGGCCTGCAAGCGGGTGCGGCCGTCGTTCATGTCCCAATGCCGCGCGATATTCTCGATCACCACGATGGCGTCGTCGACCAGGATGCCGATGGAAAAGATCAGCGCGAACAGCGACACGCGGTTGATGGTGTAGCCCATCAGATTGGCGGCGAAGAGCGTGAGGAGAATGGTCGTGGGGATGACGACCAGCGTTACCGCCGCCTCGCGCCAGCCGACCACGAAGCCGATCAGCAGCACAATCGAAACCGTCGCCAGGGCTAGATGGAACAGCAGTTCGTTGGCCTTGTCGTTGGCGGTCTTGCCGTAATCGCGGGTGACGTCCGCGTTGATGCCGGCGGGAATGACGCTGCCGCGCAGGGCGTTGGTGCGCTGGATCAGTTGCTCGGCCACCACCACGGCATTGGCGCCGGTACGCTTGGCAAACGCAATCGATACCGCCGGAACCGTGGTCCAGTCCTTGCCGGCGCGATTGATCGACCAGACGCGATGCTCCGCCGGGCTGGGGCCAACCACGACGGTGGCAAGATCGCGAACATAGACCGGCCGCCCGTCGCGCGTCGTCACCAACAGGAGGCCGATGTCGGGAAGGCCGTTCAGCGTCTGGCCCGCGACCGCTTCCACGGTGCGCCCACCGTCGCGCAACTGGCCGGCGAGGAACGCCTGATTGGCGCCTTTGATCTTGGCTTCCAATTGCTGCAGCGTGACGCCGTAGAGCGCCAGCTTTTCGGGATCGGGCTGAACGCTGATCTCGTCGGCCGATCCGCCGGCAATATATGTGAGGCCGACATTATCGACCTTGGCGAGTTCGGCCTGTACCTTGCCGGCAAGCTGGTAAAGGTCTTTCTCGTTCCAATGCGGCGCGGCTGCCGGCGTCGGCGACAGGGTGAGAACTTCCACCGCAACGTCGTTGACGCCGCGCCCGACGATCAGCGGTTCGGGAATACCGAGCGGAATGCGGTCGTAATTGGCGCGCACCTTGGCCTGGACGCGGACAATCGCTTCGTCCTCATTGGTGCCGGTGAGAAAGCGCGCCGTGACCACCACGCGGTCGTCCTGGGTTTGGCTGTAGACATGCTCGACGCCGGGAATACCCTTGACGATCTCTTCCAGCGGCTTGGTGACGAGTTCGGCCGCATCGGGACCTTTCAGGCCGTCGGCGGCGACGAAAATATCGACCATCGGCACGCTGATCTGCGGTTCCTCCTCACGCGGAATGGTGATGACCGCGATGAGACCGAAGACCACCGCCGCCATCAGGAACAGCGGCGTCAACGGCGAGCCGATGGTGGCGCGCGTCAGCTTGCCGGAAAGTCCGAGGTTCATGGCGCAACCAGCCGGTCGCCGGCGTTGAGGCCGGACAGGACCTCAATGGCATCGGGCTGCCCGGGGCGATGAACGGTGCGGCCGCGTTGGATCGGAACGTCGATGATCTGTCCCGTCCACAGGCGGACGTAATCGATGCCCGACCGCGTCACCACGAAATGGACCGGCAGCACGATGGCGGCGCGGCTTCCGGCACTGACCCAGACGCGCACCCGCTCGCCGACAAAATAATCGCCCAACTCCGCAACCGTCGCATCGGCGACGACATGACCGTTGTCGATCTCGGGATAAACCAGCCGAACGCGGCCGAAGCGCTGACCGTCGAGGCCGATATCGGCGCCATCAAGGCGGATCGATTGGCCCACCTTGATGTCGCGCGCGTGGCGTTCGGGAATTTGCAGTCGCAGTACGAAATCGCCTTGGGCGACGGTCGCCACCGTATCGCCCGGCATCAGCACCGTCCCCGCCGTCACCGGCACCGTGATGACGCGACCGGACTGCGGCGCCAGCACCGCGCCCTCGCTCGATTGCTGATTGACCACCGCGCGCTGGGCCGAGAACGC
>NZ_JBWZET010000386.1:0-9720 GCF_056722145.1 Rhizomicrobium sp.
GGGCACGGCCGTGACGGGGATGCTCGGCGCCGTAGACGAACTGGCAATAGGAATAGGGTTCGCCCTCACGGGTTTCGATCCGGTCGTTCTGGCCCCACGGCAGCATCGAATCGTAGAAGCGCATGGCGCGGTCGCCCTGACCCAGCCGCGCCGCGGCAATCACCGCCCACGGATTGGGATGGGAGAAGATGGCGCCGTTCTCCTTGATGCCTTTGTAGACGCGGCCCATGAAGCCGATTTCGTCATTCGGTTTGGAGAACGAGGGCTGCAGCAGATGCAGGCCCCAGGGCGTGTACAGATGCTCGTCGATGGCGTCGAGAGCGCTTTCGGCGCGATCCCTCCGCGCGGCGCCCGAGATGATCGCCCAGGTATTGCTCTCGAGGAAAATCTTCGCTTCCTCGCTGGCGCGGGTACCGATCTTGAGGCCTGAGGCAGTGGTGCCGCGGGCGTACCATTCGCCATCCCACAACTCGCGTTCGCAGGCGTCGCGCACATCTTCCGCCAGCGCCACATAGCGTTCGGCATCCTTGTTGCGGCCAAGGAACTTTGCTGCTTCGACGAAATTTTGCAGCGCCCAAAAATGCAGGAAACTGACCAGGCCGCTTTCCCCGCCGCCGAGATTGAGGCAGTCGTTCCAGTCGGCGCGAAGGCCCTTGCAGATGCCGGAGAGACCCACCTGCCGGGCGGAGAAATCGAGCCCCGCTTTCATGTGCTGCCACACCGTGCCGACACCTTCGTCGGCGAACGGCACCAGCTCGTCGAACAGGGCGGTGTCGCCCGTTTCCTTGACGTATTCGCAGATCGACGGGATCAGCCACAAATGATCGTCGGAACAGGCGTGGTCGAGGCCATGGATATAGCTTGATTTCGCCGGTGCGTGGGCGATGGTCGGGCTTTTGAATTCGAGCTTTTTCTGCGGCTGGAACCAGGCCGGATCGAACAGGTGCAGGCCATAGCCGTCACGCACCTGGCCATGCAGCAGTTCCGCGATGCGTTGGCGTACCTTGGCGGGGTTTGTATGCGGCACCGCCATGATGTCCTGACCGGTATCGCGATAGCCGAGGCCGGTGCGCCCGCCGACTTCGATGAAGCTGGCAAACCGGCTCCAGTGGACGCAGGTTTCCGCCTGATACAGCGTCCAGATATTGGCCATGGTGTCGAGGCCTTCGTGCGGCGTCTTGGCTTCGAACACCGCGCACTTCTCGTCCCAATAGCGCTTCAAATCGGCGAACGCGGCATCGACGGCGGCAAAATCGCTGTACTTCGCCTTCTTCGCAATTCCGGCCTCGCGGTTGCCGTAGCCGGTGACGAACACGACGCGCCGGGTCTCGCCAGGCGCGAGCGTGATCGTCTTCGCAAGACTGGCACAATGATTGCCGGTCAGTTCCTGGCTGCCGCGCAAGGTTCCGCTTGCAACGCCAATCGGATCGCGCTCGCTGCGATAATCGCCGATGAAGGCTTCGCGGACGCTGTCGTAACCGTCTGGCGCGAATGAAGACGCATGATAGTGGTACGTCCACGGTTCGTAATAGAAGTCGTACTCGATCACGCCCTCGGCATAGCTGGAACCCGCGGCGTAGAGCGACATCTGCAGGTTCTGGTTGTCGATCTCGATATGGTGGAAACTCCATTCGAGATAGCTGAACACTGCAATTTCGCGCGACGTATCGCCGGTGTTGGTGATTCGCAAATCCCAGATTTCGACATCGTCCTCGCGGGTGATGAAGATAAGCTGCTCGGCGCGGATGCCTTTGTAGTCGGCGCTGTAGCGCGAATACGACAGGCCGTGGCGGCATTCGTATTTGGCCTGATCGAGCGGCTTGCCGACCGGCTGCCAGGAGACGCTCCAGAAGTCGCCGTCCGCCGCGTCGCGCAGGTAAATCCAATGTCCCGGCCAGTCCATCGGCACGCCGTTGGGACGGAATTTGGTGATGCGCCCATGCTCGGCATCGCGGAAAAAGCTGTAACCGCCGGCATTCTGGCTCAGCACGGCGCACATCTCGTTGACGCCGATATAGTTGGTCCACGACACCGGCACGTCGACGCGGTCGATCACATACTCGCGGTTGTTATTGTCGAAATATCCGTAACGCATAGTCCACTCACGCTGAGGCGAATTGTTTGAGCCAGGCGATCAAGTCGGCCGCCTTTTCCGGGGTGTCCGCTTCCGCCGCCAGTCGCAGCACCGGCTCGGTGCCGGAGAAACGCAGCTGGGCCCAGTTGTCGTTCTCGAGATAGAGCTTGGTGCCGTCGACATGACTGATGTGGTCCACGGCATAGCCGGCAACCGCCTTGCACGGGTCATTGCGCAGGCGGCGCGGGATGGCGATCTTCATCTCGGGAGTCGCCGGGAAATTCTCTTCGGCGCCGTAAAGCCGGCCGGTGATCTCCCACACTTTTTCCTGCAGCTCGCCGATTTTCATCTTGGTGCGCGCCACCATTTCGACCACGATGCCGGAAGCGAAGATGCCGTCCTTGCCGAGGATGTGGCCGCGAATGGTGAGTCCGCCGGAGGATTCGCCGCCAAGCAGCGCGTTGTCCGCCACCATGCCGGCGGCGATATGCTTGAAGCCGACCGGCGTCTCGGTGCTTTTCTCGCCGAAGGCCTTGGCCAGCCGGTCGAGCAGATGGGTGGTGGAGAGGTTGCGCACGACGCCGCCCTTTTCGCCGCGGACCTCGTGCAGATACCAGTAGAGCAGCACCAGCACGTCGTTGAATGAGATGTAGCGGCCCTTGTCGTCGAGCAGCGCGATGCGGTCGGCATCGCCGTCCATCGCCAGCCCGAGGTCATAGCGGTTCTGCTGCATCATGTTGATAAGATCGCGCATGGCGTCGGGATCGGGCGCCGGGCTGCGGCCGCCGAACAGCGGATTGTGGCGATTGTGAATGAAGTGGCAGCGGCAGCGCGCCTCGGTGAGAAGGGTTTCAAGTGTCAGCTGCCCGACGCCGTACATCGGGTCGACGGCAAGCTTCAGTCCGGCCTTGCGGATCGCATCCATGTCGATCAGGGCTTCCACCGCATCGATGTATTCGTTGGTGAAGTCTTTCACTTCGACGATACCGGCTTCAATCGCGAGATCGAGCTCGAGCTTGATGACGTCGGCGGTGGTCAGGGCGTTGGTTTCCGCGGCGATCGCCCGGGTCTCGTCGTCGAGCAGCAGCGAGCCGTCGCCGTGGAAGACCTTGAGGCCGTTCCATTCCGGCGGATTGTGGCTGGCGGTAAAGGCAAGCCCGAAGCCTGAGCCCAGCATCGCGGTGGCATAATTGATCAGCGGCGTCGGCGCGTCCTCGTTGACGAGGATGGTCGGAATGTTGTTGCCGGCAAAGACCTCGCAGCTCGCGTCCGCCGCCTGGCGCGACAGGAAGCGGCGGTCGTAGCCGACGATCACGCCCTTCTTTTCGAGCCCCTTGCGGGTGATCTCATTGGCAAGCGCCTGTGACAGCCGGCGCACATTGTGCATGGTGAAGCCTTCACCGATGATGGCGCGCCAGCCACCGGTGCCGAAAGCGACTTCATTCTCTTCCTCCTGGCGGCGCGGCCGGAACAGGCGTTTTTGCAGGATGAAGCCGGCGGCTTCGAGATCGTCGGGATCGTTGATGCCGCGCACTTCATCGCCGTCGTAGAGCTGATAGCTGTCGACCTTGAGGCCGGTGTGCAGAAGCTGTTTGACCGAATCGGTCAGCCGCACTTCGCCGCCTTTGGCCGCCACCCGCTTCAACACGTCCAGGATGGTGGTGGCGCGCACGATATAGGCGCCGACATTGAGTTCGCGAATGGCCTTGGTGGCGTCGTCCGCTTCGGTCTGTTCGACAATGTCGAGGATTTTGCCGCTGTCATCGCGGCGCACGCGGCCATAGGGAAGGTCCTGCGGTACGTTGGCGGTGAGCAGCGTCAGCGACACGCCCTTGAGCCGATGCCGGTTCAACAGCCCGCGCAAGCTGGCCGGCCGCAGCAGCGGCGTGTCGCCATAGAGGATCAGCAGGTCGCCATCGAAGCCGGCCAACGCATCAGCCGCCTGCAGCACGGCGTGGCCGGTGCCGAGCGGCGTGTCCTGGATGACGAGCGCCGGCTCCCAGCCGACTTCCATTTGGACCGCTTTCAAAGACCCTGGTGCGGCGACCACGATGATGTCGCGCGGTGCCACCAGTCCCTTGAGGTTGCGGATCACATGGCCGAGCACTGTGGTATCGCCGAGCGGCTGCAATTCCAGCGCACCGCTACCACTGGCGAGAGGCTTCTGGCCGGCGGCGAGGATGAGAACTTTCAACGACATGTCAGTTTGCTCCGGAAGCACTGGGCTCGCTGTCCGTATTGCGGAAGGGCACCAGCCAGGACACGAGGAAGGAGGGGATGGTGGCGAGCAACACCCAGATGAAAAAGTGCTGGTAGCCGAGATGATCGCTGACGAAGCCGCTGACCGCCGACGGGAGCAGGAAGCCGAAATTCATCAGCGAAGTGGCGAAGGCGTAATGGGCTGTGCGATACGGACCGGGCGCGATTTGCTGCATCATGAACAGCTGCAGGCCGATGAAGCCGAAGCCGTAGCCGAGGTATTCCAGGCTGACGAGACCGGTGATCAGGGCCAGGTCGTGGGGCTGGGTGAGGGCAAGGACAAGGTAGACGACAAACGGGATGTTGAACCCGGCGCACAGTACCAGCAGCGATTTGCGCAGGCCCCGTCCCGCCGTGAAATAGCCGGCGATGAGCGATCCCAGGATGAAGGCGATCGACGGAAAAACGCCGTAGAGCAGGCCGACATCCTGGGTCGACAGTCCAAGCCCGCCATGGTCGCGGGTGGCGCGCAAGAACAGCGGCACGATCTTGATCGCTTGGCCTTCGGCAAACCGGTACAGCACCAGGAAGCTGATGCCCCAGAGAATGTACTTCTTCTGGAAGAAGGTGACGATGACGTCGATGAAGGTCTTGAAACTGCCGGTCTCGCTGATTGAGGTCGCTCGCCCGCCTTTCGGCAGGAAGAGCGCATGCCACAGCGACAGCGAGGCCAGAAAAAGGCCGAACCCGCCCATCGCAATGGTCCAGGCTGTCACCGGTCCGTAGTGCTTTTCGAGATACCCGGCGATCCAGACGAAGCCGCCCTGGGAGAGAATCTTGCCGACATTGTAGAAGGCGCCCTGCCAGCCGACGTACTCAGCCTGCTGCTTGGCCGGGAGCACCGTCACATAGATGCCGTCCGCCGCCGTGTCGTGCACCGACGAATTGATCGCGGCGAGAGCGAGGAAGATCAGCGTCCAGGTGAAATAGTCCGGAAGGTGCAGGCTGAGTGCGACCAGACCGAAACACAGCCCGCCGCCGAACTGCGCCGCCAGCACGAACGACTTCTTGGTGCGGAACATCTCAAGAAGCGGGCCCCAAATCGGCTTCAGGAACCACGGGACCGCCACTAGGCTGGTGAAGAAGGCGATCTCCGCATCCTTCAATCCCAGACTCTTGTACATGAGCACCGAAACCACGGTGACCATGTAATAGGGCAGGCCCTCCGCGGTATAGAGCGTCGGAACCCACAGGGCCGGATGGAAATGGCGACTGGTGTCTTTCGACTTCTCCGCTGGCGCAGCGGTGTCGTCAGTGGTCATCGGTGTCCTCGGAAGATGCGGGACTGGCACTGCGTTGCCGGTCGAGCAGGACGCGTGCTGTCAGTTCCAATTCCCGGGGTGAAATGACGAAAGCGTGGCCGCAGCGGGGCAATGTCTGATCCTTGACGAGATGCCAGAGCATGGCGCCATCGCGCGCGTTGACGGTGGAGGAAAGCGGGCCGTCCGCGAGGGTGCGTTCGACCGAATAGGGTTTGTTCACGGCATTGCCGAACTGGTCGGCTTTGATCCGCGCGCCGGGGCACACCGCCTTGCCATTGCTGGCCACCAGCCGCGCCGGGCCCCAGCCTTCGGGAGAAATCTCGAAGCCGATATTGAGGGTGATCGAACTCGGAACGAGCGTGCGATAAAGTG
This sequence comes from Rhizomicrobium sp., assembly GCF_056722145.1. NCBI lineage: Bacteria > Pseudomonadati > Pseudomonadota > Alphaproteobacteria > Micropepsales > Micropepsaceae > Rhizomicrobium > Rhizomicrobium sp. Next base: position 5,968 of record NZ_JBWZET010000386.1, read on the forward strand.
ACCACGCCTTCACCGGGTCGAAGTCATCGACCCCAGCGTCGTAGCTCATCACATTGATCATCGCGAGCTTGGCGAACAGGCTCTGGTCGGCGAAGACAAGGCGTTCGCGCCCCGTGCGCCCGTCCCAGACGCCAAATTTGCCGCCGCACGGCACCGTGCCGGTGGCTTTGGAGCAATCGGCGCCGGTCGACCACGCCGCCAGCGACAGCATTTTTCCCGCGCTCGCGTTGGACAGCGCGCGAATGGCGCTGCGGTACTCGGCAATCTGTTTGGGGCCGGCGCCATCGGTCTCGTAGTCGACATCGATGCCGTCGAGCCCCATATCGGTGATGAACTGGGCGAGGTTCGCGGTGATCTTGCCGGGATGGCCGGATTCCGCCGCCAACGGTGCCCAATTCAGATACGTGGCGCCGCCGACCGCCAGCACGACGTTGGTGCCGCGCGCCTTGAGGGCGGCAATCTGGGCTTTGACGACATCAGGCGAGCTGGTGAATTGCAGGCCGGTGCCGGTCCAGTCTTTGCCGTTCCAGGCAAAGTCGGGTCGCGCAAACGCCAGGATCACATGCGTGTAGCCGGCCGGCGTGGCCGTCAGTTTTGCCGCCGTGGCGTCGAACCAGCTGGGATAATACCCGACCAGTGCCCGTCGCTCATCGGCGTGGGCCGCGGCAATGACAAGGGCGGCAGCACTGGCCCGCAACAGACGTCGACAGGCGTTCCGGCCGCTCACGGCACCCTGCCGGCGATGAAGGTCTGCATCACATCGAGCGTGTCGTTCAGCAGCACGAAGTCGGCGCGGGCGCCGGGCGCGATCACGCCGTGGTCCTTCTCGACGCCGAGGAAGGTCGCCGCATTGGTGCTGGCAAGGCGCGCCAGCGTCGGTAGATCGGCGCCGAGATAGCCGGCGACGTTCTTCACGATCGACCCCATGTCGGTGGCGCTGCCGGCGAGGGTGCCGTCAGGACCATAGCAACAGCCGTTTTCGGTGGTGATGGTGCGTCCCTGCAACACAAACGTCGGCTCGCCGCCGACCGGCGGCATGGCATCGGTGACCAGCATCAGTTTGTGCGCGCCGCGCGCGGCAAAGGCGATGCGCAGCGCTGCCGGATGAACGTGATGGCCGTCGCCGATCACACCGCACCAGCTGTCTTGATCGTCGAGCGCTGCGCCGACCACGCCGGGGGCGCGGTGATTGAGCGGCGACATCGCGTTATAAAGATGGGTGAAACCGCGCGCGCCAGCTTTCAGAGCCGCTTTCGTTTCGTCGTAGCTGGCGTCGGAATGGCCGATGCAAACGATCACGCCGGCTGCCGTCAGGCGGGCGACATCGTCCGGGGTTGTCACGTCGGGCGCCAGCGTGACCAGGGTCTTGCCGCGCTTCAGCGACGCCAACACCGAAATTGCTGCGGTGTCGAGTTTGGGAAAATCCTTGGGATTGTGGATGCCGCGGCGCTTTGGGCTGAGATAAGGCCCTTCGATATGGATGCCGAGGATGCCGGGAACGCCCTGGGCGATCGCCGCATCGACGGCGGCGATGGCTTGGGCAATGCCGTCGAGATCGGTCGATATCACCGTCGGCAGCAACGCCGTGGTGCCAAAACGGGCGTGCGCCGCCGCGATTGCGGCAAGCCCTTCCACCGTCGGCGAATCGTTGAACAGAACCCCGCCGCCGCCATTGACCTGCACATCGATGAAGCCGGGTACGAGGATGCCACCGCTCAGATCGATGCAGATCGCCTCAGGCGGAATCGCCTTGTCGACGACGAGGGCAACAATGCGGCCGTTCGCGCACAGCAGGGTGTTGCCCTCGACGAGACCGTCGGGTGTCAGAACGCGGCCACGGACAAACGCAGTAATCATCAAATCGTCTCGGTGACTTTGTTGAGCAACGGCGGACTGTCGGGATTGAAGCCGCGGGCCCGCGAAAGCTGTTCGGCCATGCGGTAGAAGCTTTGCAGCATCAGGATCGGCTGCAGCGCCGGATGAGCGTCCAGAATCGGCAGAACGGTGGCGCGCGGATCGTCGAAGCCGGCCAGAAGAATATCGGCGCCGCTTTGCGACAGCGCGCCCACGAGGTCGGTCACGCCGGTGCGGGTTTCGTCATTCTGGCTGAGGATGAAGGCGGGAAAGCCGTCGCGTGCCAGCGCCATCGGGCCGTGGCGCACTTCGGCGGCGCTGAAGGCTTCCGCATGCAGGCCACAGGTTTCCTTGAATTTGAGGGCCGCTTCCTGCGCCGCACCGAAGCCGACGCCGCGCCCGATGACGTAGAGATCACGCGCGCCCGCCAACCGCTCGACGGCTTTCGACCAGTCGAGACTCCACGCCTCCTGCATCAGCTCGGGCAATCCGGCAAGGGCACCCGCAAGCGCTGCATCGTCGGCCCAGGCCGCCACCAGCTGGGCAATCCCGGCGACCGTGGCGAGATAGGATTTCGTCGCGGCAACGCTTTTTTCCGGCCCGGCATGAAGAGCGATCGCAACATCGGCCTCGCTGGCCAGCGGCGAATCGGTGACGTTGACGAAAGCAACGGTGAAGGCACCGGCTTCTTTGGCAGCCTGCAGGGACGTCACGATGTCGGGGCTCTTGCCGCTTTGCGAGGTGGCGATCAGCACCGTGCCCTTCAGGTTGGCTTTGGCGCTGTAGACCGAACTGATCGAAGGAGCCGCCGATGAGGTGAGGATGCCGAGGCGCGTCTCGATCAGGTATTTGGCGAAGGTCGCCGCATTGTCGGAACTGCCGCGCGCCAGCGTCACCACGGCGTGGGGCGCCAGCGCCTTCAGCTTGGCGGCGACATCGGCGATCTGGGCGGCATTGGCATGGCGCTGGCGCCGGATCACCTCGGGGCTTTCTTGGGCCTCGCGGAACATCAGGGTGTTGGACTCGAGCACGAATTACTCCGAAGCGTTGAGTTCGGCGACGAAATCGTAGGTATCGCCGCAATAGTAGGATTGCGAAAATTCGATGATGCGCCCATCGTGGAGGAAGCCGCGGCGCTCGACCAGCAGGCCGGCATCGCCCTCCTTGCCGTGCAGCAGTTCGGTCTGCTGGGCGGTCAACAGGACGGCGCGCAAGCGCTGCAACGCCCGCTGCGGACGAAAGCCGGCCCGCTCGAGCGCGTCGTACAGCGAGGTCTGCACGGCATCGACCGACGGCAACACGAAGGTCGGCAAGGTGCAGTATTCCAGCGACATCGGAGTGTCGTCGGCATAGCGCAGGCGGTTGAAGCGATAGACCGGCGTGCCCGGTGCAAATCCCGTGGCCATTGCCTCTTCCGGCGAGACCATGCCCTGGCTTTTGCGCAGCCACACCGAGCGCGGGCTTTTGCCCCTTGACGTCATGTCTTCGGTGAAGCTCGACAGCTTGGAGAAGCTTTTCTCGACCCGGGAGGCGACGAACGTGCCGGAGCCCTGCCGTCGCGTCAGGAGCCCTTCCGACACCAGGCCGTCCAGAGCCTTGCGGATCGTGATGCGGGAGACGGCGAACTCCTCGGCCAGATCGCGTTCGGGCGGCAGGGCATCTTCGGGTGCCAGTAGTTTCATCTCGATGGCGCGCCGAAGCCCGCGCTGCAGCTGTTGGTACAGCGGCAGGCTGTGGTCTTCGTCGAGGTTGCCGATCATGGCCGAAAGAGAAGGCAACGCGACCTCCTTGAGTGGTCTCTAAAGGGCTGGAATCGTAAGCGCCCAGGCTAATACCAATGCAATACCATAAACCCCCTCCACCTCGTCAATCCAAAAAAACGGCAGACCACATGTGTCC
>NZ_JBWZET010000387.1:0-5893 GCF_056722145.1 Rhizomicrobium sp.
CGCGAGCATCTGGCGGGCTATCGCGACGTGAATGCCCATTACGCCCGCGCCCTCGCCCCACAGCTCCGGCCCGACGATCTCGTCTGGGTGCACGATTACCACCTCATCCCGATGGCGAGCGAGCTGCGCCAAGCCGGCGTCAAGAATGCGGTCGGCTTTTTCCTGCACATCCCGTTCGTGCCCTCGACGCTGTTTGCGGCGCTGCCCCGCGGCGAGGACCTGTTGCACGATTTCTGTGCCTACGACGTTGTCGGCTTCCAGACCGCCGAGCATCGCGACGACTTCCTCGATTGCGTCCGCCGCATCCTGAAATTCCCCACCGATGCCGAAGGCGTCATCACCGCCTGCGGCCATCGCCTCGTCCGTTCTATCGTGGCGCCGATCGGCATCGATGTTCAGCACTTCCAGCAGCAGGCGATCCAGTCGGCCAAGAGCCGCAATACCCGCCGGCTGGTAGAAAGCCTGGTCGGCCGCCAACTGATGATCGGTGCCGACCGGCTGGATTATTCCAAAGGCCTGCCCAACCGCTTCGAGGCGTTCAACCGGCTGCTGGAACGCTTTCCGGAACACAAGAACAGCGTCAGCTTCCTGCAGATCGCAGCGCCATCGCGCGAGGACGTTTCGGAATACGCCGCGTTACGGCCCCTGCTCAACCGCATGGCCGGCGACATCAACGGCCGTCACGGCGCCTTCGATTGGGTGCCGCTGCGGTACATGAGCCAGAGCCTCGCCCGCTCGACGCTCGCCGGCTTTTATCGCATCGCGCGGATCGGCGTAGTCACGCCGCTCAGGGACGGAATGAACCTGGTGGCGCATGAATACGTTGCGGCTCAGGACCCCGCGGACCCCGGCGTGCTGATCTTGTCGAGCTTTGCCGGGGTGGCGCACTATTTCGAGGATGCTCTCATCGTGAACCCTTACGATCCCGACGAAATCGCCGAGGCCATGCATGAAGCAGCCGCCATGGGCCTGGAAGAGCGCAAGCTCCGCCACGGCCGTCTGTTCGAAAAGCTGAGAACGCTGTCGGCGCGCGCCTATTGCACCAGCTTCCTTGATGCCCTGCGCGGAACCGTTCCGGCGAGGGCCGCGGCATGAATCGCGGCCATCTCCATTTCATCCCGGCCTGGGCGCCGGACTGGCTGGTCGCGGTCGCTGCGCTGGCGGCGATCGCCATTGTGACCGCGCTGGTACTCGGTCTGCTCCGCAAACTGGTCCGCCGCCTGCTTCCCAGCGACCGGACATTATCGCATTCAGTGCTTGCGAATGCCGGTGGCTTGGCACAATTCGCCCTGACCGTCCTGGTCGCCGCGCTGGTGACGCCGGCTCTGCCACTCGATCGCGGCACCAATCACATCGTCGAACGCGTGCTGTTCGCCGCCTTTATCGTTCAGGTCGGCTGGTTCGCGATCGTCGCGTCCGACCTCGCGATCAACCGCTACATGGCGCGGTTTCATTCCGACACCAGCGACAATCTGTTGGCGCGCAAAGCCATCACCCAGATGAAGCTGCTGAAGCGCACGGTCGATGTGGTGATCGGCATCATCACCGTCGGCTTTGCGTTGATGACCTTCGACGCGGTGCGCCAGTTCGGCGTGTCGCTGTTCGCCTCGGCCGGCATCGCCGGTATCGCGGTGGGCTTTGCCGCCAAGCCTTTGCTGGAGAATCTCGTTGCCGGCATCCAGCTCGCCATCACCCAGCCGTTCCGCATCGACGACGTCGTCATCGTCAACAATGAATGGGGCTGGATCGAGGAGATAAACTCCACCTACGTCGTCCTCCGCTGCTGGGATTGGCGGCGGCTGGTGGTGCCGATCAGCTACATGATGACGACGCCGTTCCAGAACTGGACGCGCCAGTCGTCGCAGACTTTGGGCTCGGTGTTCTTCTTTGTCGATTACACCACCGACGTCGATCGAATCCGCAAGAAAGCCGAGGAGATCGTCAAGGCATCGCCGCTGTGGGACAAGAACGTCATTAACACCCAGCTGATCGAGCTCTCGGAATACACGGCCAAAGTGCGCGTGCTGGTCAGCTCGGCCGATGCCGGAAAGAACGCCGATCTCTGCAGCGAACTGCGCGAAAAGACGATCGCGTGGTTGCGCGAGGAATACCCCGAAGCCCTGCCGCGGCGGCGGACAGAGGCCGTCGGCGACGACTTCGCTCTTATTCCGCAGCAGCGCCGAGCTTGAGCACGCCATCCAGCATCGCATCCACGTCGCGCGTTTGCGTACGGTGATTGACGAAGGCGGCGCGGATCGCGAGCTTGCCGTTCAACGTGGTCGTTGAAGGCGCCGCAATCCCGGATTCATGCAAGCCTACGACGATCCGCGCATTGGCTTCATCGCTGGTGCGATAGCGGAAACAGACGATGTTGAGCCGGGCCGGAGCCAACAATTCCAGCTTCGGTTCGGCGCGCACCTTGGCTTCGAGATAGCGCGCCAGTTCGCAGGAATGCTCGATCGACTGGCCGATGCGCTTGAGACCGTAGGTTTTCAGCGTGAACCACGTCTTCAGCGCGCGAAAGCCGCGGCTGAGATCCGGGCCGTAATCGGAGAACCACGGTGCCCCGGCGGCGAGCCCCTTGGCCTGCGGTCGCAAATAGGCGGCGGGGCTGGCGAAGGTGTCGCGATGCAGCTTGCCGTCGCGCACCAGCACGAAACCGGCATCGTAGGGCACCTGGGCCCATTTGTGGAAATCGAACGCGATCGAATCCGCCCGTTCGATACCCTTCACCAGCGGCTTCAAGGCGGGCGACAACACCGCCATGGCGCCGAACGCGCCATCGACATGGAAGCGCAGCTTTTCCGCCGCACAAAAATCCGCGATGGCGTCGAGATCGTCGATGGCGCCGGTATCGACGGTGCCGGCTGTGCCGACAACCAGGAACGGCGTCAGGCCCACGGCGCGATCTTCGGCCACCGCAGCGGCGAGCTTTGCCAAATCCATTTTGCCATCGGCGTCAGTCGGCATCGGCCGCACGGAATCGGAGCCGAGGCCCGACAAATCCATCGCCAGCGGGATACAGCGGTGCGCCGCCGCCGAGGCATAGGCCCTGAGGGTCGCACCCTTCGCGCCGATGCCCGACTTGCGCACCTCGGGACCGAGCGCCGCCGTCCGCGCCACCAGCACGCCGATGAAGTTGGCGAGCGAGGAGCCGGTGACGAACAGGCCGGTGGCGCCTTCGGGGAATTCGAACAGGCGCCGCACCCATTCCACAATTTGCCGTTCCACCTCTACCGGGGCATGATCGCGGCCGCCGAGGTTGGCATTCAGCCCGCCCGCCAGCATCTCCGCCAGCATGCCGACCGGGGTGCCGCCGCCGTGCACCCATCCCATGAACCCGGGATGGACATTCCCCGCCGCGTAAGGAACCACATTCTCGGCAAATTCGGCGTAGGCCGCCGCGAGGTCGCCAGGCTCTTGCGGCAGGTCGGCCCGGAACCGTGCGCGGACAGCGGCCGGGATCGGCTGCCACACGGGGCGCTGGCGGATGTCCGCGATGTAATCCAACATGTCGTCGAGCATGCGGTGGCCAGTGCCACGCAGCTCCTCCCAATTTTCGGGGTCGAGGGAGGGTTCGGGTCGCTTCACATCGTTCATGCGCGTCTTATATAGCATCAGGTCACGCCGTCGAGCAGGAGGCTTACATGAAGGTCGGATTCATCGGTCTGGGCGCCATGGGACAAGGCATCGCCGCCAATATTCTCAAGGCGGGCCACGGCGTCACCGCCTGGAATCGCAGTCGCGGGCCGGTGGACGCGCTCGCCGCCCAAGGCGCCACCCCCGCCGCTAAACCGGAAGATGCGCTGCAGGGCGACGCCGTGTTCTCGATGCTCGCCAACGACTCGGCGGTGCACGCGATCGGCCTCGACGGCGTCCTGCTCGACCGCGCCGCGCCCGGGCTGGTCCACGTCAGCATGGCGACGCTCTCGGTCGGCTTCGCACGCGAGATGGCCGCCGCGCACACGCGCCACGGGCTGGGCTATGTCGCAGCGCCAGTGTTCGGACGCCCCGATGCCGCGGCGGCGGGCAAACTGACCGTGGTGGCGGCCGGCGCAGCCGACGCCATCGCCAAAGTGGAACCGATCCTGAAGGCGGTCGGGGCCAAGTACGCGGTCGTCGGCAGCGAACCGGCGCAGGCCAACCTGTTCAAGATCGCCGGCAACTTCATGATCGCCTCGGCGATCGAAACCATGGGCGAAGCGGCGGCGCTGTTGAAGAAGGGCGGTGTCGACCCGAAAGTATTCTTCGATGTGATGACGACGGCGAATTTCTCGGCGCCGGTCTACCAGATCTACGGCAAGATCATCGGCGACGAAGCGTTCGACAAAGCCGGCTTCAAGCTCAGCCTCGGCTACAAGGACGCCGGCCTGACGCTCGCCGCTGCCAAGGAACTGCAAGCCGCCCTGCCGCTCGCCAGCGTGGTGCACGACCACTTCGTCGAAGCGCTCGCCAAGGGCTGGGCCGACAAGGACTGGTCCGCGCTGGCGCTTTTGGCGGCTGAGCGGGCCGGGTTGAAAGCTTAGGCATTCATTTTCCTTTCCGTACCGCGCCAAATTGCGTAAGAGGGCTGCCAGCAGAAAGAAACTGGCCGTGCGATGAGCAACACCTCCTACGTCTTAACCGTTTCGTGCCCCGACCGGCGCGGCATCGTCTCCACCGTCACGCGCTATTTGTTCGACAGCGGCTGCAACATCATCGACAGCGCCCAGTACGGCGACAAGGACAACGGCCGCTTCTTCCTGCGCATCTCGTTCGCCAGCGAGACCGGCGCCAGCTATCAGGCGATCCAGGACGGCTTCGCGCCGATCGCGCGCGAGTTCGACATGACCGCGGCGATCCACGACACCGCCGTCAAGACCCGCACGCTGCTGATGGTTTCCAAACTCGGCCATTGCCTGGTCGACCTGCTCTATCGCCACCGCATCGGCGCGCTGCCGATCGAGATTCCGGTGATCGTCTCCAACCATCGCGACTTCGCCGACGTCGCCGCGGCGCACGGCATTCCGTTCCGCTACCTGCCGATCAACAACGACAATCGCAAGGCGCAGGAAAAAACCCTGGCCGAGCTGATCGCCGAAGAGCGCATCGATCTCGTGGTGCTGGCGCGCTACATGCAAATCCTGTCGCCGGTGATTGCCGATGCGATGCCGGGCCGGATCATCAACATCCACCACTCCTTCCTGCCGAGCTTCAAGGGAGCCCGCCCCTATCACCAGGCCCACGACCGCGGCGTCAAACTGATCGGCGCCACGGCGCATTACGTCACCAGCGATCTCGACGAAGGCCCGATCATCGAGCAGTCGGTCGAACGCGCCACCCATTCCATGTCCGGCGACGAAATGGCGGCGGTCGGCCGCGACATCGAAAACCGGGTGCTGTCCCGCGCCGTCCAATGGCACGCCGAACACCGCATCCTGCTCAACGGCCGGCGCACGGTGGTGTTCTACTAAAGCCTTTTTAGTGGTCGTGCTTCGTGATCCGAAAACCGGAAACCACTTTTCGGCGAAGCACTCCATATACCGAAGGCGGAATCGACCGATCCCGCCTTAAGCCTCGAAGCCGCCGCCGCCTCCGGAGGCCGTGGTCAAACGGCGATCGACAGGCGCATTGGTCTCATTCTGCGGAGTGCTCAACAAAACCAGCCGCCTTGCGATGCCGCCGATGCCCCAGGGGTCTTAGACGGGCTTACGCATCCTCGCGGGGTTTTGCATTTTGCGACGCGTGCGGGCGCGATTCTCCTGTATTTGCGCAGAGCTTGTTAGAAAGCGTCTCTCCTTTTCAAACACGAAAAGAGACGTGGGTACGCACTGCCAACAATTCAAGCCGGTGCGACAATCGCTACTTTGTTAAAGGCGCGATGCAAGTGCAGTCGTTCTTAGTGATGAATGGA
>NZ_JBWZET010000388.1:0-15446 GCF_056722145.1 Rhizomicrobium sp.
CCGATGAACCAGGCCATGAAGCGGCCCATGGTGGCGTAGGTATAGGTGTAGGCGCTTCCCGCCACCGGGATCATCGAGGCGAATTCGGCGTAGCACAGGCCACAAAAGGCGCAGCCGAAGCCGGCGATCAGGAACGAGATCACCACGCCCGGCCCGGCGTAAATGGCCGCCGCATGGCCGGTAATGACGAAGATGCCGGCCCCGATAATGCCGCCGATGCCGAGCGCGATCAGATGGATCGGCCCCAGTGTCGGCTTGAGATCGGCCGTTTGATGTTCGCTGACGCCCGCCATGACTGCCCCCTGATTGTGCTCGCACAAGAACACGGCACCGTAACCATACCGTACCGCTGGGTCCAGGCGGCGTGTTCGCTTTCGAGGGGCGAGAAGAGGTGGCGCGGGTCTCTCAGCCTTCCGCGCCTGAAATTTTCAAATTAGCTGGTGGTGTCAATTCGCGGCGAGGTGATGAAGGTCTCAACAAACCATCCAACGAACCCGAAAGACCAGCTTTGAAACTGTACGGCGCAGAGTGGTGGGGGGCAAGGGACTTGAACCCTCATGAGACCTTCATCTCCACGCCTTGACAGGGCGTTGCGTCTACCAGCTTTCGCCAGCCCCCCCATTCCACCCAGTCCTCCCTTAATATAATGTGAACACTGGAAATATTAAAGGGGCATGCAACCGTCTGTTGTGGTTGGCTAAGCGCCTATCAGCCGGTAGACGCTGGTTTCGCGCGCGTCGCGGTCTTCGAGGTCGCGGCTGGTCGGGACGGTATAGGTCGCCAGCTTTTCGACGCCGGTGGTGGGGAAATAGCTGCGGCCGGGATCGCCGATCAGGACAGTCGCGCCGGCGCGGACGCGCGCGCGCAGCCACTCGGTCAGGCGCTCGGCCAGCGGGCGCTCATAGCACATGTCGCCGATCAGGATGACATCCCAGGCGGTATCGCGGCCGATCACATCGTCGGTGGTGACCGCCACATCGACCGCATTGTCGATCGCATTCTGCCGGATGGCGGCGGCGGAGAAGGGATCGATGTCGGCGGCCAGCACCGATGCGGCGCCCGCCTTGGCGGCGGCAATCGCCACCAGCCCCGAGCCGGAGCCGAAATCGAGCACCGCGCCCGCCACGCCGGTATCGAGCACATAACGCGCCAGCGCCTGACCGCCGGCCCAGGCAAACGCCCAATAGGGTGGCGGCACGCCCTCGCGGCCCAGCTCGGTCTCGGTCTTGTACCACAGCGGCACCACCTCGCTCGCCAGATGCAGGCGGATTTCGGGGACCAGTGGCGGAGACTCCAGCACCGAATTGGCGCGGACGAAGGCGAGGGGATCGCTCATGGATTTGGCTGGCTTTCAAATCCTGTCAGCCCCGGCTGAGCCAGCGCAGCGCAGCGAAGAGGCCCAGGTGCCATCACGGGCACGGTTTCGACGGAAGTCTGCGGTGCGCATTCTGAGGCATCGGATACGGGACGACACCTGGGTCCCCTTCCCCTCGTTCCGCTCACTTCCGTTCGCGGTCTTCGGCCGGGGATGTCAGCTTGGTGTGGTCTCTGACGCATACCCGTATGGTTAGCGCCACAGCGGCGGCAGGGGAAGGGCAAGCGTTAACGCTCGCGCCCGCTTTGGTGTAAGCTCGGTGCGGGGAATGGGTTGGGGGATACCATGGCGAGGCGCTTTACCGGCATCAGGCTGCTGCTGGTTTTTGTCGGCATCAATCTGGCGATGTTCCTGATGCTGGTCACCTCGATGACGGGCGCGCACCCGTGGATCGCCCACATTCTGCCCGGACGCTTCGAGACCGGTACGGATTCGTCGGGCTATTGGGTGTTCTTCGCGCTGGTGCTGCTGGTCGATGCGGTGACGGTGTTCATTGCCGGTCTGGCGGTGATGCTGCCGGCGATGATTGATGGCGCCCCGATGAACGAACGCCGCCTGACCCGCCTGCTGGTCGATCGCGCCGGCATGGGCGAAGACGCCAAGGAGGCGATATTCGTCGGCTTGCGCGAAGATGCGGTCAACGCCCATGTCCAGCTTCTGGTCGGGCGCGCGATTTTGCTGGCGGGTGCGATCTTCCTCGCTGGCGCCTTTTTCGCGGTGGTGTTCACCTTTGCCCGCGCCACGCCGACCGGCGAGATGTTTGCCAAGCCCGGCATCGTCGCGGTCGAGTCCAAGCCCGAGATCGGTGTCGGCCTCATCGCGGTGAAGAACAAGGATTTGCGCACCCGGGTGATCGTCGAATACACCGCCGATCAGGTGCTCGCTGCGGTGGCGCTCAATGCGCCGGCGATCTATGGCGTGCAGCTCGCTCCGGTCGTGGGCAATCCGCACGTTCCGCTGTTCACCCACTTCGTGTTCGTCTTCCGCACCATTCTGGGCTTCACGCTGATCCTGTTCGTGATCAGCTTCCTGCGCCGCTCCGAACGGCCCGCGCGCACCAAGAAGACGATCGCAAGCGTCGAAGCCAAGCTGGACGAGGCGCCGAAATAGGTTTCATTCGGCCGCGGCTGGCAACGCTCCGAAACGGCGCTCGCGTGCATGGAAGGCCGTCACCGCTTCGGCGAGGTCCTCGGCGCCGAAATCGGGCCACGGCTTGGGCGAGAACACGAACTCGGCATAGGCGCATTCCCACAAGAGGAAATCCGACAGCCGCTGCTCGCCGCTGGTGCGGATGAGAAGATCGACGTCGGGGCCGAGGCCGGTGCCCGCTTTCAACGCCGCCGTAATGGCCTCGCGGGCGGAATAATCGAGCGCGACGCGTAAGTTGAGCGCATCGCCCCATTCGGTCGCCGCCTCGGCGCGTTCCATTTCGGCGATAAGCTGCGCTGGCAGCCGATCCCGCCGGCCGATGAAGGTGAGCCGCACACCATCGGCGACGAGGCTCTCGGTTTCGCTGTCGAGATAGTGTTGAAACAGCGCCAGCAGCGCGGCGACTTCCTCGGGCGGGCGCTTCCAGTTGTCGGCGGAAAAGGCGTGCACGGTCAGGGTGGCGATGTCGAGATCGGGCGCCGCTTTCACCACATCGCGCAGTGCCTCGATGCCGGCGCGATGACCGTCACGCCGGGGAAGCCCGCGCGCGGCGGCCCAGCGCCCGTTGCCGTCCATGATCGCGGCGACGTGGATCTTTTCTTTGCGTAAGAGAGGGCTTGGCATTGCAAAGCATCCTTTCAAAAAAACGCGTTCAGCCGGGGACGACCTTCAACCGCGCATTGCCGAAATCCTCGCCGGCGGTCCTGGCGGCATCGCGCACCACCTGTTCCAGCAGCGCGAGGTATTCGAGGAAGCGCTTGCGGCCGCTGCGGGTCATCTTGACCGTCGTCTGCGGCCGGTTGTTCTCGAAGTTCTTGGTGATTTCGACGAGGCCGGCTTCCTGCAGCGTCTGCAGGTGGCGCGAAAGATTGCCGTCGGTCAATCCGCACAGCGCCTTCAGATCGGCGAAGGCGAGGCCCTTGGGATGGGCGATCAGCGACGACAGCACGCCCAGGCGCGCCTTTTCATGCATGACGCGGTCGAGGCCTTCGTACGCGAACGGCGCTTCAGTCTTCGCCATCGTTGTCTCCTGCAGCGAAATAGAGGATCGCGGCCATCAGCGCCTGGCCGACCAGGAACGGCGCCCCCATCAGCCACGGCGACAGCGCGTGCGTCTGGCTGGCATAGAGCAGGCAGGCGAAACCGGACACGAGATAAAAGGCGCCGGCATAGAACATGGCGCGCGGCAGATTGTGCAGCGAGGCGTAGATGCCGAGGCTGACGAACAGCTGCCACAGGCCGGGCACCATCCAGGTGTTCTCGGGCGCGAACTGCACCAGCAGCACCGGCATGAATGCGCTGGCGGCGGTGGCGGGCAGGAACTGCTCGATCGCTTGATGGATCATGGCGTCGGCAAGGCTCGAATGCAGCCGCTGCGAGCGGCCCTGCATCTCGGTGCGGACGACGGCGCCGCACACCGCCGCCGTCGCCATCCATTCGACGCAGTACAGGAACGGCGTTCCGGCGATCGGCAGCAGCGCCTGCGCCGTCGCGGTGGCAAGGGCGAGAAGGCCGGTGATCGAAATGGCGACCGGGCCGTAGCCGCGGAACGACGTATGCGACGCGATCTGGCTGCGGATTTCGCCGATGTCGGCCAAGGCCCTGTCGATGTCGCGCACCCGCATCTCCCCGCCGGAGGAACACTTTGTGATGCAAAGTATAGGGCGGCCGAAGGCAAATGCAAGAGCCGTCAGGCTTCTTTTGCCGGGCCGAGCGCGGCGTAAACCGCGGTGGGAACCAGCGCCATCGTCGTAACGGCAAGAAAGACCCAGCCGCCGAGCAGCGGGAAGGCGATGATGCCGCCCTCGAACAGGCCGAAGCTGATGCTGTGGGAACCGAATAGCGGCACGGCCAGAAATCCCACGCCCGCGAGAAACGGCACCGAGGTCAGGACGCTGCAAAAGACGAAGCGGACGAGGTCCGGCGCCATGATCGCTGAGAAGGGGCTACGCGCGCCCACCGCCAGCCGCGGCAGGAACGGCGTCCAGGCTATGGCGGCGACCGTGCCGACGACGGCGCCATACAAGGGCGGTTCCGGCGTGAGCAGGATCAGCGCCACGGCCAACACCGCCGCGATCAGCGCGATCAACGCCAGAATGGTGAGCACGGCGCCGATCCAGCCGAACAGCGACAGCCTCTCTACAACGACATCATCGCAGTGGCGTGCAATCACCCGGCTTGCAGCGACGATGTAGATCGCATGCAGGATCGCCAGCAGCGCGACGAGGGCGAAGAGCAGGAGGCTATCGGGTGCCAGCCCGGCGCGGAGGATGAAGCTGCCGCCGATGGCGCAGCCGATGAATACGGTGGCGCTGATGCCGGCGTAGCCCAGCAAATTCGGCATGGTCTGGCCCAGCGCCGCCAACGCCCGCCCGAGCGGAATCGGTGTCTCGTCCATGCAGCCCCCGCACATCACTCTTTGCAATGCAAAGTATACTGCGATGCAAAGATATCGCAAGATTCCAGTCGTGGTGGAATCGTCACAGTGCACAAAGCGACACCGACTTGAGCCGGCTTGTCATGGAAAGCGCTGTCATAATAGGATCGGCGCTTCAAACAGAATCGCGAAGAACGAACTTCGGGGAGGAAACTATGTCGTTGCGCACACTCTCTCTGTGCAGTGCTGCCGTCGTGATGATGAGCGCCAATGCCGAGCCGTGGATGAATACCGCGCTCACCGCCGACCAGCGCGCCGATCTCGTGCAGGCGCAGATGACGCGCGCCGAAAAGCTCACACTGGTGCACGGCTATTTCGGCACCGACGTGATCATCAATCCGGCCTATCCGCCGCCGGCCGACGATATCCGCAAGGCCCTGCCGAGCGTTGCGGGCTATATCCCCGGCATTGCGCGGCTCGGAATTCCGGCGCAGATCGAGACCGACGCCAGCCTCGGCGTTTCCAATCAGCGTCACGCGCGCCCCGGCGATACCGCCACGGCGCTGCCGGCGACGCTGGCGACGGCGTCCAGCTTCAATCCGGACCTTGCGTTCGACGTCGGCGCCGTGGTCGGCCAGGAAACCCGCGACAAGGGCTTCAACGTCCTCCTCAACGGCGGCGTCGATCTGGCGCGCGATCCGCGCAACGGCCGCAATTTCGAATATGCCGGCGAAGATCCGCTGCTGGCAGGGCTCATTGTCGGGGCGGCGATCAAAGGCGCCCAGAGCCGGGGCATCATTTCCACCGCCAAACATTTTGCCGTCAACGATCAGGAAATCGGCCGCGACTGGCTGAGTTCCAATCTGTCGGAACAGGCGATGCGCGAAAGCGATCTCTTGGCGTTCGAGATCGCCATCGAAAAGGGCCAGCCCGGCTCGATCATGTGCGCCTATAACCGCGTCAACGGCGATTATTCCTGCGAAAACGATTTCCTCCTCAACAAGGTGCTGAAAGGCGATTGGGCCTATCCCGGTTACGTGATGAGCGACTGGGGCGGGGTGCATTCCACTGAGAAAGCGGCGATGGCCGGGCTCGATCAGGAATCGGCGTTCGAATTCGATCGCGACGACTATTTCGGACCGAAACTCGCCGCCGCGCTCGATGGGCCGGATGGCGCCAAGCTGCAGGCGCGCGTCGACAACATGGTGCATCGCATCCTGCGCAGCATGTTCGCCTATGGGCTGTTCGATCATCCCGCCGCCAAGACGCCGAGCGATGTGGAGGCCCATGGCGCCGTGGCACAGCGCGCCGCGGAAGAGGGCATCGTGCTGCTCAAAAATGAGCGCGCCCTGCTGCCGATCGCGGCCGGCGCCAAGCGTATCGTCGTGATCGGCGGGCGCGCCGATATCGGCGTGTTGTCGGGTGGCGGCTCGGCCCAGGTGATGCCGGTCGGCAATGATCCGTCGCAGGAAATCCTGGTCGGCGGCGCCGGTATGGACGCCTCGGGCAAGACGCGGGTGCCGAGCGAGAAGATGGTCTACGATCCGCCGGCGCCGCTCACCGCCATCAAGGCCGAAGCCAAGGGCAAAGTCGTGTGGGACGACGGCTCCGATATCGCCCATGCCGCTGCGGTGGCGCGCGGCGCCGATGTGGTGATCGTGTTCGCCTCGCGCTGGCAGCGCGAAGGCACCGATGCGGGCGACATCGCGCTGCCGGGCAATCAGGACGCGTTGATCGCGGCGGTGGCGAAGGCCAACAAGCATACCGTGGTGGTGCTGGAAACCGCCAATCCGGTGACGATGCCGTGGCTCGACAGCGTCGGCGCGGTGATGGAAGCGTGGTATACCGGCAATCGCGGCGGCAACGCCATCGCGCGCATCCTGTTCGGCAAGGTCAATCCGTCGGGGCGGCTGCCGATCACCTTCCCGCAAAGCCTCGACCAGGTGCCGCGCGCGGTGGTGCCCGGCCGCGATCTGCGTCAGCCCGACAATCGCTGGACGCCGAACGAGACGCTGTTCGATGTCGATTATGCGATCGAAGGCGCCAACGTCGGCTACAAATGGTTCCAAGTGAAAAACCTGAAGCCGCTGTTCCCGTTCGGCTACGGCCTTTCCTATACCTCATTCGCGTACAGCGGACTTGCGGTCCAAGGGCTGACGGTCACGTTCGACGTCAAGAACACCGGCAAGCGCCTCGGCAAGGCGACCGGACAGGTCTATGCGGCGCCTCCGGGCGGCGTGGCGCGGCTGGTGGCGTTTGCCAAGGTGGAACTGAAGCCGGGTGAAACCCGCCATGTCACCGCGACCGTCGATCCGCGGCTGTTGGCTTCGTTCGACACCGCGGCGCAGGTGTGGCGTGTGGCGGCGGGCGACTACAGCTTCCGGCTCGGCGCCTCGTCGGCCGACAGCGCGGCGACCGCGACGCTGCATCTGGAGGCGGCAACCATCAAGCCGTAGCGGCCGGCGGCGGGCGGGGCCATACTCGCAACGATGACCCCGACCCGCCGCGATGCCCTGAAGCTTGCCGCCCTTCTCGCCGCCACGCCGTTGACGGGTGCGATCGCCATGCCCGAAAGCCCGGCGTGGACGCGGAGCGCGATGCGCTGGATGCAGGTCGCCTTCACCGAAGACAACCCGCAGAACGCCGACATCGGTTTCTGGCTGAAGCTGTTTGCCGAATGCCATGCCGATGGCGTGTGCCTGTCGGCGGGCGGCAGCATCGCGTTTTATCCTTCGGCGCTGGCGCTGCAGCATCGCGCCAAATTCCTCGGCGACCGCGATCTGTTCGGCGACATGGTCAAGGGCTGTCGCGCGCTCGGCCTACGCATCATTGCGCGGGTCGATCCGCATGCGATGG
Source organism: Rhizomicrobium sp. (assembly GCF_056722145.1). Classification (NCBI taxonomy): domain Bacteria; kingdom Pseudomonadati; phylum Pseudomonadota; class Alphaproteobacteria; order Micropepsales; family Micropepsaceae; genus Rhizomicrobium; species Rhizomicrobium sp. Next base: position 7,758 of record NZ_JBWZET010000388.1, read on the forward strand.
CGCAAGAGGTGTTCGCCGCTCATCCCGAGTGGGCCGCCTGCACCGAAGACGGCAAGCCGCGCCGCCATTGGGCCGCCGCCGACATGGTTGTCACCTGCCAGAACGGCGGCTTCATGTTCGAACTGATGCCGCAAATCCTCGCCGAAATCACCGCGCGCTATGCGCCCGACGGCTTCTTCGGCAATCGCTGGAACGGCTCGGGCATGTGCTGGTGCGCGTCGTGCCGGGCCCAGTTCAAGACGGCGACGGGGTTCGATCTGCCGCGGTCGAATGAAACAAACGAGGAGGTGACGCGCGCCTATGCCGACTGGGACAAGGAGCGGCGCTGGGCGCAATACGCGCTGTGGAACGCGGCGATCAAAAAGGTGAAGCCGGACGGCTTTTTCGCGCCCAATTACGGCATGAATGATCCGCGCGCGGAAATTCCGATGGTCACCATCGACCGCCAGGGCCGCACCGGGCTGACGCCGCTATGGTCGAACGGCAAAAACGCCAAACTGGCGCGGTCGGTGGTGGGCGATACGCCGGTCGCGGGCCTGTTCAGCATTGGTGTCGAGGACGAGGCTTATCGCTTCAAGGATTCGGTGCAGGGGAGCGCCGAAATCGCAGCCTGGGTGCACGCCGGCATGGCGCAGGGCTTCCGGCCGTGGCTGTGCAAGTTCAACGCAAAGGTGATCGATCCGCGCTGGATTGCGACGGTCGAAAAACTCTACGACTGGCATTGGAAGAACGAGAAATACTTCCGCAATACGGAGAATCTGGCGCGCGTCGCCATCGTGCAATCGCTGGCGAGCCAGACCGCTGCGAAAGCGCAATACGACGCGGCGCAGAACGGCTGGTGCCAGGCGTTGACCGAAGCGCGCGTTGCGTACGAATTCCTCGACGACCGGCTGCTGGAGAAGGCGGCGCGCTATCGCGTGCTGGTGCTGCCGAACGCGACGGTGCTGTCGGACGGGCAATGCGCGGCGCTGAAAACGTTTGTGCGCAACGGCGGGCGGCTGGTAGCGACTGGCGCAACCTCGCTGGCGGATGAAGCCGGACGGCGGCGGACCAATTTCGGACTTGCCGAGCTGTTCGGCTGCGATTTTGCGGGAACCATCGATACGGCGGTGAAGAATTCCTATCTTACGCCGCGCGGCCCGCATCCACTGGTGAAGGGTCTTGAAGATGCGCCGCGGGTGATCGGCACGTCGCAGCGCCTTCACGTCACGCCGCACGACAACGGCCTCAATCCGCTGACGCTGGTGCCGTCCTATCCCGATTTGCCGATGGAGCGCGATTACACGCTGACGCCGGCAACCGACATTCCAGCCGTGTTCTGCCGCAGCTTCGGCAAAGGCCGCGTGGTCTATTTTCCCTCCAACATCGACGCGACGTTCTGGGATTTGCTGGTCGGCGATCATCTGGCGCTGCTGGCGAACGCCATCGCCTGGGCTGCCGACGAGCCGCAGCCGCTGATGGTGACCGGGCCGGGGTTGATCGACGTCGCCTATTGGCGGCAGGCGCATTCGCTTGCGGCGCACCTCGTCAACCTGACCAATCCGATGGCGCTGAAAGGCCCGTTCCGGGAGATCCTTCCGATCGGACCGTTCGAGGTGCGGCTGCAGTCTACCGTCACGCCGCAAGCAGTGCGGCTGCTCGAAGCGGACACGCCGGCCGATTGGCGCCGCGACGGTGACATGCTGATCGTCCGTGTGCCACGCGTCGCTTTGCATGAAGTGGTGGCGATCGATTTTTGACGGGGGGAAGTAATGGCCGATCGCAGCGACGGACTCGATCCGGTTTACCGCAAGGTATTCTGGCACCTGATCCCCTACATTTTCCTCTGCTATTTGTTCAATTATCTCGACCGGGTCAACGTCAGCTTCGCCAAGCTGCAGATGCTGGACGATTTGCACTTGAGCGAATCCGCCTACGGCTTCGGTGCCGGCGTGTTCTTCATCGGCTACATCCTGTTCGGCGTGCCGAGCAATCTGATGCTGGCGAAAGTGGGGCCGCGGCGCTGGCTGGCGCTGATGATGGTGTTGTGGGGCGCGTGCTCGGCCTGCCTGATGTTCGTGCGCGATGCGCAAAGCTTCTGCATCGTGCGCTTTCTCACCGGCGCCACCGAGGCCGGCTTCTTTCCCGGCATCGTGCTCTATCTGACGCGCTGGTATCCCTCGGCGCGGCGCGGGCGCATCATGGCGCAATTCATGGCGGCCATTCCGCTGTCGGGCGTGATCGGCGGGCCGCTGTCGGGCTGGATGCTGGTGCATTTCTCCCATCACCGTGCGGTGCTGGAAGCCTGGCAATGGCTGTTCCTGCTGCAAGGCTTGCCGACCATCGTGCTCGGGCTCGGCGTCCTGGCGCTCCTCAGCAACGGCATCAGCGATGCGCGCTGGCTCAGCAACGGCGAACGCAGGCTGCTCGACGACGAACTGGCGCGCGACCGCTGCAACACCCCCGCCACCGCTGCCGACAGCTTTGCCTCGGTGCTGCGCAATCGGTTCGTCTGGCTGATGGGCGTGATCTATTTTTGCGTCCAGAGCGGCGTCTATGCGATCAATTTCTGGCTGCCGTCGATCATCAAGGCGAGCGTCGGCTCGGATGTCGCGCTGATCGGCTGGCTCAGTGCCGTGCCCTATCTCGCGGCCGTGATCTTCATGGTTCTGGTGGGGCGCTCGGCCGACCGCCACAACGAGCGGCGCTGGCATCTCGCCGTGCCGATGATGATGGGCGCCGGAGGCTTGGTGCTGGCGGCCTTCTTCGCGACCAGCACGACGCTGGCGATGGCGGGCCTGACGCTCGCTACCATGGGCGCCCTGACCGGCCTGCCGATGCTGTGGCCGTTATCGGGGCGCTATCTCAGCGCGGCGGCGGCGGCGGGCGGGTTGGCGCTGATCAATTCCACCGGCCAGATCGCCGGCTTCGTCAGCCCGTATTTCGTCGGCTGGGTCAAGGACGCGACCCACAGCACCAACCCGGCGCTATACGCCTTGGCTGGCGTCATGGTGCTGGGCGCGCTTCTGGCTCTGTCGACCCGGGCGAAACCGGCTCAGTAATAAAGGTCGCGCTTGCCGTCTTCGATTTCCTTCAGGCGCGCCTCGGTGACCTGGCGCAGCTTGTCGTTGGGGATTTGCGCCAGGTGCTCGGCAATCGCCTTTTCGCCGATGGTCTTGGTTGCGGGCGAGGCGAAATCGACGAGATATTCCTTCAGGGTCAGCAGCGCATTGGGCTGGCAGAGGTCCTGGATCTTGCCGCTCTTGGCGAATTCCATGAAGCGGTCGCCGGTGCGGCCGTTGCGATAGCAGGCGGTGCAGAACGAGGGCAGGTGACCGGCTTCGGCGATATCGTACATCACCTGATCGAGCGGGCGCTCGTCGGAGACCTGGAACTGCTGCGGCTGCTTCACGCCCTTCTCGTTTTCCTCGCAATAGCCGCCGACGCCGGTGCACGAACCGCCGGAAAGCTGCGAGATGCCGAGTTCGAGGCACTCGTTGCGCAGGTCGGCGTCTTCGCGGGTGGAGATGATCATGCCGGTGTAGGGCACCGCGAGGCGGATGATGGCGATCAGCTTCTTGAACTCGTCGTCGGAGACGATGTGCGGGAAGCTTTCGAGATTGATGCCGCCGGCCGGGCGGATGCGCGGCACCGAAATGGTATGCGGGCCGCAGTTGAATTCGGCTTCGAGATGCTCGGCATGCTGCATCAGCGCCAGCACTTCGAACTTGTGATCATAGAGACCGAACAAGACGCCGGCGCCGTTGTCGTCGATCTCGGCGGCATTGGAGCGGTCGAAGGCGGTGGTGTGCCAGTCGTAATCGTGCTTGGGCCCGAGCGGATGCATCTTGGCATAGGTGGCGCGGTGATAGGTTTCCTGGAACAGGATGTAAGTGCCGATCTCGGCCGCCTTCAGCTTCCTGTAGTTCTCGACCGTGGTCGCGGCGATGTTGATGTTGATGCGGCGGATGTTGGCGTTCTTGGTTTCCACCGAATAGACCGCGCCGATGGCGTCGAGCACGTAATCGATCGGGCAGTTCTCGGGATCTTCGCCCGCTTCCATCGCGAGGCGCTTGTGGCCCATGTTGAGCAGCGCCAGCGTCTCGTTCTTGATCTCGTCCATGGTGAGGCGGCGGCGGGCGAACTTGTGGCCGGCGCCGTAGCCGCAATAGACGCAGTTGTTGATGCAATAATCGGAGACGTAGAGCGGCGCGAACAGCACCAGCCGGCGGCCGTAGATCTTGCGCTTGATCGCCCGCGCGCAATGGTAGATTTCCTCGACCAGCTCGCGGTCGTGCACGTTGAGCAGGATCGCCACTTCCGGCAGCGTCAGGCCGTGCGCGTCGCCGGCCTTCTTGATGATGGCTTCCACCGCATCGCGGCTGACCGCGCGCTTGCCTTCTTCCAGCGCGGCATAGATGGCGGCTTCATCGATGAAACTGGCTTTATCGAAACCCACAGCGTGCTCCCTGGCCGGACGGTCCGGCCGAATTCCTTCTTCGTTCGGGGTGAAAATTACGGCCACGCCCGCGCGAAGTAACCCGTTTAGTGTAAATCAGGCACGCAAAATGGTCGCATGGGGAAAACCGCGTATTCCCATACGGAAAGTACGCCTATTCATAGATCATCTTTTTCGTCATGCCGCCGTCGATGGTGATGTTCTGGCCGGTCATGAAATCGGCATTTTCGGCGAGGAATTGCACCGCTTTGGCGATATCGGCCGGAACGCCGACGCGCCCCACCGGATGCTGCTCGCGGTCGGCGGCGGAATGGTGCGGCGTCACGGATTTTGACGATTTCTTCCAATCGCCGACTTCGATCCAGCCCGGGCTGATGGCGTTCACGCGGATGCGGTAGCGCGCCAGGCTGATCGCCAGCGCGTGGGTGAGGGCGATGAGGCCGCCTTTCGAGGCCGAATAGCCTTCGGTGTCCGCCTCCGACATGAAGGCGCGGGTCGAGGCGATGTTGACGATCGCGCCACCGGCACCGCGCCTGGCCATCGCGCGCGCGGCTGCCTGCGAGGCGAGGAAGGCGCCGCCGAGATTGGTGTCGATCACGCGCTGGAATTCGGCCGGCTTCAGCTTCAACACGTCCTTGCGGATGATGAATCCGGCGTTGTTGACCAGCACGTCGGGCACGCCGAGGTTCTTCACCGTATGCTGCATCCAGCGCTTGACGTCGTCGGGCTTGGCGACATCGCAGCGCATCGCCTCCGCCGTCGGAGCCGTGGCGGCCAGCAGTTGCAGCGCTTCGCGCGCCGCCGCACCGTCCTTGTCGGCGATCGAAACCGCATAGCCGAGTTCGGCGAAATGGCAGGCGATGGCGCGCCCGATCCCCTGCGCGCCGCCGGTGATGGCGATGACTTTCATGGCCGAATCCTGATGCGAACCCACCCCAGCATGTCATCTCGCGAGCGCCGTGCAAACGAAGGATTCACGCGGAGACGCGGAGACGCGGAGCGGGCAAGAATTTCGTGTTCGGAGCTGTTGATGGAGGCACGGAAACTGCGCCAGTTGCCCTCGCTCCGCGCCTCCGCGTGAATCACCTCAACTTGTTTTCTCCTCAAACACTTTCGCCAGGGCGGCGCCGTTGGGGGAGCCGAGGCCGGTGCAGGCGTCCCAGCCCGGGCCGGCGGTATAGCCGGTGCCGTTTTCGATGTTGTCGCCTTCGGTGATGTCGCGGCAGGCGCTGGCGTTGGCATAGAGCAGCGCATGCGGGGCGCCGATCGGCTTGGTGCGGGTCGCGTTGAGCAGCGCGAACAGCCCCGCCCACAACGGCGCCGCGGCGCTGGTGCCGCCGATGGTTTCGACGTTGCCGGCGACCACGATGCGATAGCCGGTGCTGGGATCGGCTTCGGCGGCGACATCGGGCACGCCGCGGCCGGGCGAGGGCAGTGTGACTTTGCTTTGATACTCCGGTGCCGCAAACAGTGCACTGATGCCGCCGCCGGTGCCGTTGCCGTCGCTGTTCCACACCATTTCGTCGGCGATGGTGCCGGCGCCGGCCGACAGACGGGTGCCGCCGCAGCCGACCACGCTCGGACTGGAAGCGGGGAAATCGACATGCGGCTTGCCGTCGTTGATCCCGTCGCCCGCCAGCTGGTCGCCCGAGGCGGCGAAGACGCTGACCCCGAGCCCGACCGCATCGGCGAAGGCGGCATTCATCGCGGCGATCGCCTGCGCCGTCCAATTGCTTTCCGGCGAACCCCAACTGATCGACATCACGGACGGATTGTTGGTGCTGTCGTGTACCGCCTTGGTAATGGCGTCGACGAAGCCCTGATCGGTATTGGGTGCGAAATAGACGGCGATCTTCGCGGCCGGCGCACCGGCGCCCGCGACCTGGATGTCGAGCGCGACTTCGCCGTCGGCGCCGCTGTCCTGGCCGGGATCGTTCATGCCGCCCGAAACGCCGACCGCCACCACATCGGGCAGCGGCAGGTTCATCAGATGGAAGGCGGTGGCGGTATCATCGGTGCGGAAGCCGCCGCCGAGTTCGATCAGCGCGATGCACTGGCCCTTGCCGCGACCGGGCGTGGCGGGAAAGCCGTAAAGCTGGGCGATCGCATTCGGAAAAAATCCCGCGGCGGCGGCGTTGCGCGGAAACACCAGCTTCGGCGTTGCGGCGGGGCGATTGTCGAGGCCAAGCACGGCATCGATCTTGTCGCCGAGCGGTGCCGGCACGCTCAGCGCACCGATGCGGGCGCGGAAACAGCGGCCCTGGTGTTCGTAATGCTCGAGCGTGGTGCCGAACGCGACCTGCAGATCGCCGACCGAGCCCGAAAGTTTCACCAGCCGCCGCGCCGGGTCCTCTTCCTTGACGGTGAGGTGATGCGCCTTGGCGAAGGCGGCGACGTCGTCGATCGCGGGCTTGAGGCGTTCGGCGCGCGCGTCGTGGCAGGCTTTGCGGCTGGTGCCCGCTTCGGCCGGCTGGTCTTTCAGATAAATGCTGACGACGACCTGCTCGCCGGCATCGGCGGCGCCGAGTGCCTTGCCGGAGGGAGGGTTGCGGTCACTGCCGGAAATGGTCTGACGCGGATTCGCCATAAGGGCTCCAGGTTGCGCAACATCCCGGATTGCGCGGGTTGAATTCCCGCCGAGCCCGTCAGGATACTAGACGGGCCGCGCGAAGCCGGTCCAGAGCGGCGAAAATTGTATCAAAATGGAACAATCGCGGCGGCGCTAACCCTCTGCTAGGCATTTCCCGGCTTTTCGCCGCCGTGTGAGCGATAGAAACGGTTCCTTGAAGCCTCCGCCGCTAGGCTCCCCAACCTGCGCGCCGCAGGGGTGCAACGCGCAGGTTTTGCCGCGTCAGGGGAGCGGTTTTTGACCGAGCCGGGCCACACCAGGACAATCATCGATCTCGAACGCGGCACGCGCCGCAGCGGGATCGAGAATCTTTGCGCCATCGTCCGCGACGTCGTCGGCGGCGATGTGGTGTCGATCAACCTCGTGGAAAACGACGCACTGCTTACGATCTGCTCGGGCAATGACGGCGTTTCACGCGCGTCGCTGAAGGGCACGCTGACCGACGTCGTGCTCGCGGCCGGCACGCTGGTGGAATATCCCGATCTCGACGAGGCGCCGCTGCTGCCGGAGGCCGGCGGGTTCCTGTCGGCGGTCGGCGTTCCGCTGCGCAATCGCGATGGCGCCGGCATGGGCGCGCTGTGCCTCTACGGGCGGGCGCCTTCGACGCTCGATGAGACGCAGC
>NZ_JBWZET010000389.1:0-4986 GCF_056722145.1 Rhizomicrobium sp.
GAGGTGGCCCATCAGGGCCGGAGGGGGGAATATTTCAGCGCCGGATCGGTCCCCCCTCCGTCGCTACGCGACACCTCCCCCGCTTTTTTGCCGGCGGTGCGGCGGTCCAATCCGGGATGAAGGGTAACAGAATAGACCGGGAGGATGGGTAACAGGTTTGGTATGGGCAAAGGAGGTGGCCCATGCCTTGGAAAGAGACCTGTGCCATGAACGAACGGAAAGAATTCATATTGGCGGCCTTGGGCCGGGAAGCGAGTATTTCGGAGCTTTGCCGACAGTGGGGCATCAGCCGCAAGACCGGCTACAAATGGCTGGAGCGCTATGAGGCGATCGGGCGATCCGGCCTATCGGATCGCAGCCACGCGCCGCAGAGCTGTCCGCACCGGCTGGACGAAGCGGTGATCGACGCCGTTTTGGAGCTTCGCTGCGGCCACCCGAGTTGGGGTCCGAAGAAGCTGCGGGCGTGGCTGTTGCAGCACCGCCCGGCGCTGATCTGGCCGGCGGCTTCGACGATCGGCGATCTGCTGCACCGGCGCGGGCTGGCGGTGCCGCGGCGGCGGCGGGACCGGGTTCCGCCGGGCGCTCCGTTTGGCAGCGTGACGGCGGCCAACGATGTGTGGACGGTGGACTTCAAGGGCTGGTTCCGCACCGGCGACGGGGCGCGCTGCGATCCGTTGACGTTGCAGGATGCGCACAGCCGCTATCTGCTCCGCTGCCAGGCGGTGGCGCGGACCGGCGGCGATTGCGTTTGGCCCATATTTGACGCGGCTTTCCGCGAATACGGCTTGCCGCTTCGGATGCGCAGTGACAACGGTCCGCCGTTTGCGACGACGGCAATGGGCGGGCTATCGAAGCTGGCGATCCGGCTGATCAAGGCGGGCGTGATGCCGGAGCGGATCGAGCCGGGCAAACCGCAGCAGAACGGCCGCCACGAACGCTTCCACCTGACGCTGAAGCGCGACACCGCCAGTCCACCGGCCTCGAGCGTTCGCGCCCAGCAGCGCCGCTTCAACGACTTCCGCACCCTTTACAACGAGGAGCGTCCGCACGAAGCGCTTGGTCAGACCCCGCCGTCGCGCCATTACGCACCATCGCCGCGCCGCTACAGCGGCCGGCTGCCGGAACCGGAGTACCCTGACGATGTCGAGGTCCGCCGCGTGCGCTATAACGGCGAGATCAAGTGGCGCGGCGAATACCTCTATGTCGGCCAAGTCCTCGCCGGCGAACCGATCGGCTGCCGCCAACTCGATGACGAACGCTGGCAACTGAGCTATGGTCCGATCGATCTGGGAATAATTGACGCCTACGGACGGCTGCACATCCTGCGCCGCCGCCCCCATAACCGGCCAACCTCCTGACCGGCAATGTGTTACCCATCCTCCCGGATCAAAGTGTTACCTATCATCCCGTTCGGACAGGTGGTACGCCGCCGAAACAGCGGGGGAGGTGGCCCATCAGGGGGGAATGTTTTAGCGCCGGATCGGTCCCCCCTCCGTCGCTTTCAGCGCCACCTCCCCCGCTATTGCAACGATGTGCGGCGTGAAAGGATCTGTCGGCGCGGGGGAGGAAAGATGAACGACGTCATCTCGTCTGAATGTTCGTTGCTCTAGCCCTCACTGGTTTGTGACCAGTCGCGGGTCTTGCGCAGGAGACCATCATGCTGCTCTGGCAGATCGACGCCTTCGCCACCAAGCCGTTGGAGGGCAACCCGGCTGCGGTGGTGCCGCTCGCCGCCTGGATCGAACCGACCCTGATGCAGGCGATCGCGGGCGAGAACAATCTGTCGGAGACGGCGTTCTTCGTGAAGACCGGCGTGGGGCGCTACGATCTGCGCTGGTTCACGCCCGGCGTTGAAGTCGATCTCTGCGGCCACGCCACGCTGGCGAGCGCCTGGCTGCTGTTCGAGGAACTCGATCCCAGCTTAGAAACGGTCCGTTTCATGACGCGCTCGGGCGAGCTGACCGTATCGCGCGGAACGAATGGCCTCACCATGTCGCTGCCCGCCGATCCGCCACGCCCATTCGAGGGCCCGGCGGGGTACGCGGAACAGATCGGCGACGCGCTCGGCATTGCCCCGCCGCAGGAATTGCATCGCGCCCGCTATCTGCTCGGACTGTGGGACGATGCCAAAACGATACGCACCATTCGCGACTGCGGCGAGATCGCCCGCGTGCTGCGTAACCAGAATTTGTGGGGCATGGTCGTCACCGCCAAAGGCGATGCCGGCTATGATTTCGTCTCGCGCTTCTTTGCCCCCGACAAAGGCGTGCCGGAAGACCCGGTCACCGGCTCGGCGCACTGCATCCTGACGCCGTTCTGGGCGGAGCGACTGGCGAAGAAGACGATGGCCGCGCGTCAGGTCTCGCCGCGCGGCGGCGATCTCACCGTCACCGACGACGGCCCCCGCACGGTGATCACCGGCCGCTGCGCGCTTTATCTGAAGGGCGAGATTCTTATCTGACTACAAGAGATTGCGTTCGCACTCGCCGGCCGCCGGCTTGTTCGCCGGGTCTTGGCCGGCGAGCACGCGCATGCGGTAATAATGCGGGCGGGCGCCGTCGGCGGACAGATCGGCGAGCTTGACCATGCCGGCCTGGGTGATCAGCGACTGGTTCTGGGCCACGAAAATGGCGACGAACTCGGGCCACCAGGCGATGTCGCCGGTCTGCGGCGTGGTCACTTCCTGGAAGTGGTTCGAGACCGGAAACTGGCTGGCCGGAATGAAGGCGTAGCGCAAGCCGGAATTGCAGAACACGCGCCAGACATATTCGGAGCCGTCGTCGTGATGGGGGCTGAGGGCGGCGACCTGCGGTCCTGCCGTCTCGATGGCGGCCGAAGCCGGTGCGAACAGCATGGCCAAACCGGCGGCAGCGAAAAGAAGTCGGCGCATTGTCGTCCCCGTCATCGACCCCGGCCCTGGCGCGGCTGTTAACCGTCTGTCCCAGTCTGGGGCTGTCATTGATCCATTCCCTGATCAGTGCAAGCCGCTTGCCGGATTCGTCCCCAGAAGACGTCAGAGAATGGCGTCGTCGTCCGCAATGCTTTCGCCGAACGCGGCCAGCCCCTCCTCCAGATAGTCACCGAGCAGCGGCAGGCCAATCAGGTATTGCGCGGTGCGGGTGTTGTGCTCGGTGCGGGCGGTTTCCAGCGCCTGATTCCATTCGCCGAGGTCGAAGGTGCCGCGCCCGACCCAGGCCAGCGCCACGAGGTTGATCTGCTCCTCCTCGTTGAGGCCGCGGATGGCGTCGGCGAGTTCCTGCCGCGTGAGATCGCCGGGAACATCCTCCAGAATATCGGTGTCGCCGTCGTCGGTGGGATTGGAGCCGGAATCGTCGTCGGTCAGCGGCTCCTTGGCGTCATAGGCGCGCGCCTTAACAATGATGAACCCGACCTTGTCGGTGGCAATCGCCAGCGCCGGCGTTTCGTCCGGGGCGGCGTCGGGGATGGCGGGCATGGCGTGATCCTGAGTGGCGATTGCGGAGAGGAAACGGCCGGAGTTCCGCCGTGTTCCGGCCGGCCGCCGATTTCGCTATACTGGACGCATGGACAAACCGGCCCCCGATGATCCGATCCTCGCCCGCCTCAAGCGCGAGCTGGAGACGCTGTACGGCGCGCGGCTGAAGCAGGTCCTGCTCTATGGCAGCCGCGCCCGCGGCGATCATCGCGACGACAGCGATTACGACGTGCTGGTGGTGTTGGAGGGGCCGTTCCAATGGTGGAACGAAGTCAAGCGGCTAGGGAATATCTCGTGGACCGTCGCGGTCGACACAGGCGGAACGACGATGCTGTCACTGAAACCGGTAACGCCCGATGATTTGCTGAAACGGACCGGCTTCATGCACAATGTGCGTCTGGACGCGGTGGCGCTATGAATGCCGAGGCGGCAAGGCTGTTTCAGTTTGCCGAGCACAAACTCGCTGAGGCCGAGAAAATCCTGCAAATCGACATCTTCGAAGCCGCCGGACGTGACGCCTATTTCGCGGCCTTGGCGGCTGCCCGCGCGGTCATCGCGAACGCCGGGATCAAGACGCCGAAAACCCATGATGGGACGCGGACGGTATTTGCCAAAATGATCCACGACGGGCTCGCCTTCGATCACCAGCTTGGCAAGTTCCTGGCAGACGGATACGAGATCAAATCCGCGGCCGATTATGGCGAAGGCGCTCCGGTGGGACGCGAAGATGCTGAAGAAGCACTACGGACCGCGCACCAATTTCTTTCCGCTATAAGGAAAATCCTGATCTGAAAACGTTGCGGGGGCATAATGAAATCCATCATCACGGCAGCAACAACAATTCTTCTCTTGAACATACCGGCCTCGGCCGGCACCAAGATCGACGATCCGGTGGCATTCGTGAAAGGCGTTTATGCGCACTGGAACGCGTCGCAGCCGGAACCGCGGGGCGTGTTCTCGGCGCGGCTCGATGCACTGGCGGCGCTCGACGACAAGGAAGCGGGCGGTGAAGTCGGGCGCGGCAACGATTTTTCGTTCTGGTGCAATTGCCAGGACGGCGACATCAAGAATGTGACCGTGAAGGGCTGGAGTGTCGTCAACGCGCCCGGCCGGCAGGTGGTGGAGGTCAAATTCCTGCTCGACGACCGCAAAGAAGACCTGCTGTTCTATTTCGAGAAGACTGCCGCCGGCTGGAAGATCGACGACGTGCAATCGCTCGCCAGTGATCCCTGGACCTTGTCGATCATCTACAAATACGGCTGGCCCGACGGGCGGTAATTATTCCGTACGCAGATCATTAACCGAGTGTGGCCGCAAAGCCGCGCACGATTCTTTCGTCCGCGACATTTCAAATTGCGACCGAAGTTTCGTTTGACTGCCCGGAAGAGAATCTGTAGACACGTAACTGGGCCACGCCTCCCCAACGAGGTGCTAACATTCTGGAAGGAATGTCGGATGACAAACGATCCGCTGGCTGTGCGTCCTGCACGGCCTTTTTTTTCGTCTGGACCTTGCGCCAAGCGCCCGGGCTG
>NZ_JBWZET010000390.1:0-4576 GCF_056722145.1 Rhizomicrobium sp.
AAAGCAAAATTAACGCCGACAAAGGTTATCCAGAAATGAATCTTGGCCAATGTCTCATTGTACAGGTAGCCGAAGAACTTGGGGAACCAGAAATACCAGCCGGCAAAGATCGCGAACACCGCCCCGAGGCTGAGCACATAGTGGAAGTGGGCGACGACGTAGTAGGTGTCCTGTAAATCCACATCGACGCCGGCATTTGCCAGGATCACGCCGGTCAGCCCGCCGACCGTGAACAGGAAGATGAAGGCGATGGCGAACAGCATCGGGGTCTTGAACTCGATCGAGCCGCCCCACATGGTGGCGATCCAGGAAAACACCTTGATGCCGGTCGGCACCGCGATCACCATGGTCGCGAACACGAAATAGGCGCGCGTGTCGACGCTGAGCCCGGTCGTGTACATGTGGTGCGCCCACACCAGGAAGCCGATGAAGCCGATCGAAACCATGGCGTAGGCCATGCCGAGATAGCCGAACACCGGCTTCTTCGAGAACGTCGCGATGATGTGGGAGATCATGCCGAAACCGGGCAGGATCAAAATATAAACCTCGGGATGGCCGAAGAACCAGAACAGGTGCTGGTAGAGGATCGGATCGCCGCCGCCCGCCGCGTTGAAGAAGCTGGTGCCGAAATGACGGTCGGCGAGCAGCATGGTGATGGCCCCCGCCAGGACCGGCAGCGACAGCAAGAGCAGGAACGCGGTGACCAGCACGCTCCACACGAACAGCGGCATCTTGTGCAGCGTCATGCCGGGCGCGCGCATGTTGAGGATGGTGGTGATGAAGTTGATGGCGCCGAGGATCGAGGACGCGCCGGCGATATGCAGCGCGAAGATGACAAGGTCCATCGCCGGGCCGGGCGAGCCGGTGGTGGTCAACGGCGCGTAGGAGGTCCAGCCCGAGCCCGCCCCCGCCCCGCCGCTATCGCCTTCGACGAACATCGACAGGATCAGCAGCGTGAACGAGAACGGCAACAGCCAGAACGAGATGTTGTTGAGCCGCGGGAACGCCATGTCGGGGGCGCCGATCATCATCGGCACCAGCCAGTTGCCGAAACCGCCGATCATCGCCGGCATGATCATAAAGAAGATCATAATCAGGCCGTGGCCGGTGACGAAGACGTTGAAGGCGTGCGGGTTGTGGAAAATCTGCAGCCCCGGTTCCATCAACTCGGCCCGCATCATCATCGACAGGAAGCCGCCGACGATGCCGGCGAACACCGCAAACCACAGATACATCGTGCCGATGTCCTTGTGGTTGGTGGAATAGACATAGCGCCGCCAGCCGTGCGGATGGTCTTCGTGCAGGGGGTGCTGGTCCAGTTGGGTGTACGCCAAATCAGCCATTCTTGATTCCCGTCAGTTCGAAGCGACTTGCTCAGCATCGTCGGTGGCGAACTTCTTCTTGGCCTCGGCGAGCCAGGTGCGATAGGCGGCCTCCGACACCACCTTCACCTCTATCGGCATGAACGCGTGATTGGCCCCGCACAGTTCCGAACACTGGCCGTAATAGGTGCCTTCGCGGGTGGCGCGGAACCAGGTGTGATTGAGCCGGCCGGGGATCGCGTCCATCTTCACCCCGAACGCCGGCACCGCCCACGAATGGATGACGTCGGCGCCGGTGGTGATGACTTCCACATTCTTGTTCACCGGCACGATCACCGGATTATCGACGCCCAAGAGCCGTGGCTCGCCTTTCTCCTTGGCGGCCGCATCCTGCAGCATGTTGGAGTCGAACTGCAGCCCGCCCTCCTTGGGATAGGTGTAGGTCCAATACCATTGGTGGCCGGTCGCCTGGATGGTGAGGTCGGGCTTGGGGATATCGGCCTCGTAGTAGAGCAGCTTGAACGACGGGATCGCGATGATCACCAGGATGATCACCGGCGCCAGCGTCCACATCACTTCGAGGGTGGTGTTGTGGTGGGTCTTGGAGGGCTCCGGATGGGTGCGATGGTTGAATTTGATCATCGCATAGACAAGCAGCCCCGCCACCAGCAGGCAGATCGCCGTCACGATGTAGAGCAGCTCGGTATGGAACTCGGTCAGCCGCTCCATCACCGGCGTAGCCGGCGCCTGCGTCCCGGTCTGCCAGTTGTGGACCTGCCAATCCTTGGCGAAAGCCGCCCCGGCAACGAAGGGCAGCGCCAGGGCCGAAAGGACAAGTCGGAGCGACATGCATGCGCCTCGTAGCAACACCGATTGACGTTGAAATCCGCCGCAGGGAACTTACTTTAATAATTCTAAGTAAAAACACTATGGGCGAATTTGGCGGCGCACAGGTGCGACAGGATGCCGCTGGCTCCGCCGGGGTGGATCATAGCGCAACACATCCCTATGGTCACACCCGCTGCCCGCCATTAACGAGGATTTTCCATGGCTAACGACCTGTTTTTCGAACGCACGGGAATGGACCGCAGCCGCGTCCAGGCGCAGGTCGATGAAGCCCTCAAGGGCGCCGACGACGGCGAACTCTATCTCGAATTCTGCCAGAGCGAATCCTTCTCCTTCGACGACAACCGCCTCAAGGCGGCCAATTTCGACACCACCCAGGGCTTCGGCTTGCGCAGCGTCTGCGGCGAGGCCACCGGCTATGCCCACGCCAACGAGCTGTCGGAAGCGGCGATCGCGCGCGCGGCGGCAACGGTTCAGGCGGTGGCCAAGGGCCATTCCGGCGTCGCCGACGTCGCCCCCGCCCGCACCAACGTCAAGCTCTACGCCGACGTCGACCCGCTGCAGTCCGCGGCCTTCGAGGCCAAGGTCAAACTGCTGGAAGAAATGAACGCCTTCGCCCGCGCCAAGGACCCTCGGGTGCGCCAGGTGTCGTGCTCGCTGGCGGGCGAATGGCAGAATGTGGAAATCATCCGCGCCGGCGGCGAGATCTATCGCGACGTCCGCCCGCTGGTGCGTCTCTATGTGTCGGTGGTGGTCGAAGAGAACGGCCGCCAGGAAACCGGCAGCTTCGGCGGTGGCGGCCGCAGCGGCTACGACACCTATCTCGCGCCGGAATACTGGCAGGCGGCGATCGACGAAGCGCTGCGGCAGGCGCTGGTGAACCTCGCCTCCATTCCGGCGCCGGCCGGCGAAATGACCGTCGTGCTCGGACCGGGCTGGCCCGGCATCCTGCTGCACGAAGCCATCGGCCATGGCCTCGAAGGCGATTTCAATCGCAAGAAAACCAGCGCCTTTGCCGGACTTTTGGGTGAGCGCGTCGCAGCGCCGGGTGTGACGGTGGTCGACGACGGCACCATCGGCGGCCGGCGCGGTTCGCTCACCATCGACGACGAAGGCACCCCCTCCTCGCGCACCGTGCTGATCGAGGACGGCATTCTGAAGGGCTACATGCAGGACCGCCAGAACGCGCGCCTGATGGGCATGGCCCCGACCGGCAACGGCCGCCGCGAAAGCTATTCCAGCCCAGTGATGCCGCGCATGACCAACACCTACATGCTCGCCGGCGACAAGAGCCCACAGGAAATCCTCGCCAGCGTCGACAAGGGCATCTACGCCACCAATTTCGGCGGCGGCCAGGTCGACATCACCAACGGCAAGTTCGTGTTCTCGTGCACCGAGGCCTATCTGATCGAGAACGGCAAGATCGGCGCCTCGATCAAGGGCGCCACCCTGATCGGCAACGGCCCCGACTGCCTGACCCGCGTCGCGATGATCGGCAACGACATGAAACTCGACGCCGGCATCGGATCGTGCGGCAAGAACGGCCAGAGCGTGCCGGTCGGCGTCGGCCAGCCGACCCTGCGATTGGACGGCCTGACGGTGGGCGGAACGGCGGCGTAAGCTTGACATGTTACCCACATGTGATCATCGTTATCGCATGTCGAAGATGATCCAACTGCGCAATGTCCCCGACGCGCTGCATCGCCGGTTGAAGGCGTGCGCGGCGAGCGAAGGGCTGACCTTGTCGGATTTCCTCACCCGCGAAGCCAGAAAGATCGCGGAACGTCCCACCAAGGAGGAATTCCTCCGGCGGCTTCAATCGCGACCGGTCACGTCCATGACGATCTCGCCGACCGACGTCATTCGGGAAGACCGCGATCAGCGGGGCTGAATGATTGTCATCGATGCATCGGTCGCGATCGAAATCCTGATCCGCACGCCGATCAGCACCAAAGTGGCCGCCGGCGTCATTTATGAAGACGTTCACGCCCCGCATCTGATCGATCTCGAAGTCACGAGCGCCCTGCAACGTATGGTGAAAAGCCGCGCTCTCGACACCGCTACGGCCGAAACGGCACTGCTGGGACTGCAGGAGTGGCCGCTCGTCCGCCACGAACACACCGCCTTGCTGAACCGGATTTGGGAACTGCGAGAGTCGGTATCGTCATACGACGCCTGTTATGTCGCGCTGGCGGAAACCCTGAACGCTCCGCTGCTCACGTTTGACGGCAGGCTGAGCCGTTCCCACGGCCATCAGGCCCATATTGAAGTGCTGGGCTAAAGCATCGGACGTTCGGCCGGAATCCCTTGATCGTCCCACGCCCCTCGGTGTCATGGCCCGCGACTGCGGGCCATCCAGGTACCATCTGGCACAACCCCGAAGATCGCGACAGATTTGACCTGGATCG
>NZ_JBWZET010000391.1:0-2002 GCF_056722145.1 Rhizomicrobium sp.
GCCTTCCGTAAGGGCTGCACAAGTCGGTAGCGAACCGGAATGCCATGCCTTCAAGGCACGATGCGGACGGGAACGCCCTTGCTGGCCGGCGTCTTCGACTGCTCGTCGTGATACCACAGCGGCACCAACGGGTTGAGTTCGGGATAGTAGCCGGCAATGCAGCCGTCGGGCAGCCGGAACGGCGTCACCGTCAACCCTGCGACCCGCCGCGCCGCGCCATCCCCGGCATCGGTGACAAGTGCCACGACTTGCCCCGCCTCCAGTCCGGCGCGGGCGATGTCGTTTGGGTTGATCAGCACCACGTCGCGCGTGCCCTCGATGCCGCGCAAGCGGTCGGAAAGCCCGTAGATCGTGGTGTTGAACTGGTCGTTCGAGCGCAATGTCATCAGCCGGTACCGGCCCGGCGCTTCAGGCGCCCCCCAGGCGGTGAAAGTCTTGAGCACGGTGAATCCGGCCTTGCCGCTCTCGGTCTTCCACACCCGTTCGCGCGCCGAATTGCCGCGATAGAACCCTCCCGGGGTGAACACGCGCGCGTTGAAATCACGGAACTGATCGGGATAGGTCTGCTCGATCAGGTCACGAACCAGCGCGTAATCGCCGGTCCATTCATCCCAGCGCAATTTCGGGTTGGGCGCTAGAGCATGATGACGTTTCGTTGAAACGCCATCATGCTCTAAATATTCGTGCTCGTGCGATTTATTGACAAAAACCGGTTCCCACTTTTTGTCATCGCACTCTAGCGTCGCCTTGGCGATCCCGGCGACGATCGCGAGTTCGGAGCGCAGGTGTTCGCTAGCCGGGGTGTTCTTGCCGAGCGAGCCATGGATGCACGACAGCGAATCCTCCATCGTCACCTTCTGCGGGCCACTGGCCTGGATGTCCTCTTCCGAGCGTCCCAGACACGGCAGCAGGTAGGCGATCTCGCCATTGATCAGGTGGCTGCGGTTGAGCTTGGTTGCAATCTGCACGGTCAGCCGCATCGACTGCCAGGCCGCCTCCATCTTCGCACGATCGGGAATCGCGCGCACGAAATTGCCGCCGAGGCCGATGAAGCCGCGCACCGTGCCCGCGACGATGCCTTCGCAAGCCTTGACCGTGTTCATCCCCTCCTCGCGCGGGGGCTCGAAGCCGAACAGCTCCGCGATCTTGTCGAGCGGCACCAGCGAAGGTTTTTCGGAAATGCCGACCGTGCGCTGGCCCTGCACGTTCGAATGGCCACGCACCGGCGAGATGCCGGCGCCGTCGCGGCCGATGTTGCCCCGAAGCAGCCACAGGTTGGTCAGCGCCGCGAGGTTTTCGAATCCGTGGACCTGCTGGGTGAGGCCCATCCCGTACATCGCGATCGCACGATCCGCCTCGATGTAGATCTGCGCGGCCTGCGCGAGTTCTTCGCGCAAAAGGCCGCTCTCGCGTTCGATCTTCTCCCAGCTCGTCGCCTCGGCCTGGGCTTTCATCTGCGCGAACCCGGTGGTGTGCTGCTCGATGAAGTCGACGTCGAGCACGTGCAGCTTGTCCGCGGCCCATTTCGCTTCCTCGGCGGCGAGCACGTGCTTGACCATGCCGGTGATCGCGGCGATGTCGCCGCCAGTCTTGACCTGCAGATACAGCGTCGAGATCGGCGTTTCCGCCGGGGTCAGCATCTCCCTCGGGCTCTGCGGGTTCTTGAACACCTCCAGACCCTTTTCGCGCACCGGGTTGAAGGTGACGATCTTCACCCCACGCTTCACCGCTTCCTGGAGCGGGTGCAGCAGCCGCGGCGAGTTCGAGCCGGTGTTCTGGCCGAAGAAGAAGATCGCGTCGCACAAGTGCAGGTCGTCGAGCACGCAGGTGCCGACCGGGGAGCCGATCAGCCTCTTGAGCGCCACCGAGGTGGTTTCGTGGCACATGTTCGAACTGTCGGGCAGGTTGTTGTGGCCATAGGCACGCGCGAAAAGTGCATAGAGATAGCTGGTTTCGAGACTGGCGCGGCCGGAGGCATAGAAGATCGTCGCGCCGGGATCGA
>NZ_JBWZET010000392.1:0-3828 GCF_056722145.1 Rhizomicrobium sp.
CGACGCCGCGTTGGCCGGCGCCACGATACAGAACATCTCGGGGCGGTCGAGTTCGGCATCGGCCCAGGCCAGCGCCGCCAGCGCCGCCTCGGTGGCGTAGCCGCGGCCGTGAAAGCGCGATGCCAGCGTCCAGCCGACTTCGGGGATATCCTCGATCGGCGGGGTCATGTCGCGGCGCACTTCGAAGGCGCCGACCAAGCCGACATAGTCGCCGGTGGCTTTCTCTTCGATCGTGAACAGGCCATAGCCCCGCAGCGCCCACATGCCAATGCCGCGCACGAAGCGGCCCCACGCCTGCTCGCGGCTCATCGGGCCGCCGTGGAAATAGCGCCGGGCGATGGGGTCCTGCCACATCGCCAGCATCGCCTCGAAATCCTCTTCGCGGGCGCCGCGCAGGAGGAGGCGTTCGGTCTGCAAGGTCGGGATGGCAAGAGCGGCGATCGACATGGTGCGCATTGGACCGCGACGGCGCGGCTGGCGCAAGAGGCTACACGGCGATGTCGATCAGGGTCGTTGCGGTGCACGCCGACAGCATGGCGAGGAGATCATCCCGGCGCAGCGCCACGCAGCCGGCAGTCGGGCGCATCGCCTCGTGCGCGATGTGCAGGAAGATCGCACTGCCCTTGCCGGCCACCACCGGCGCATCGTTGTAACCAATCACCGCCAGGGCATCGTAAACCCCATCATCGCGCCACAGGCGCTCGGCGCTGGCCGCATACGGCAGATGGATGGGTTTGTTGTAGGCCGGATCGGCGGCGGCATCGCACCAGCCATCGGACGGAGTGGTGGCGACCACGGGCAGCATCGTGTGCGGCGGCGGCGGCAGCCGGTCGGGACGATAGCGCACCTCGCGCAGCGGATAGACGCCGGCCGGCGTACCGCCATCGCCTTCGCGCTTGTCCGCCACGATGCCGGAACGGCCGAGCACGCACGGATAGACGCGCCCCCTGAAGCGCAACGTGCCGGTGATGGCGCCCTTGGCGGCGCGGACCGTGATCACGCCGGCGGGTTTCGCCAGCGCATACGACGGGCCGAGCGCGACAAGTCCGGAAAGAAGCGTGCGGCGCCGGATCGCCATGTCAGCGCCCCGGCAGCGCCGACAGGAACGCCGCGGCGGCTTTGCTCAAATGGCGCTGATTGTGGGTCAAAAGCGTGAAACACCGCTCCGGCAGCGCAAACGGTACGGCATAGAGAAACCCCGCCTCCAGTCCTGCGAGCACCACCGAGGTCGACAAGATAGAAGCCGCGGCGCCGGAACTCACGGCGGTCGCCACCGCCTCGTTGGACGGCATCTCGAGCACGATCCGCAGCGCCGACGGTGCGAGCCCCGCGTCGGCAGCGACATGATCGAACACCGCCCGCGTGCCCGAGCCCTGCTCGCGCAGCACCCAGTCGGTGTCCTTGAACTGCGCCGCCGTCACCGGCTTCTTGCGCCCGGCCCAGGGATGGCTGGGGCCGACCACCAGCACCAGGCGATCGCGCGCCACCACCCGGCTGGCCAGCAGCGGCGACGACACCTCGCCTTCGACAAATCCGAGATGGGCAATGCCGCTTTCCACCGCCGCCGCGACCTGCTCGGTGTTGCCGATGGTGTAATCGATCACGACGCCCGGACACGCGGTGCGGAACGCCATCAACTGCGCCGGCAGCCAATAGGTCCCCAGCGTCTGGCTGGCATGAATGCGCAGCGTGCCGCGGGTCAGCTTGCCGAGATCGAACAGCACGCTTTCCGCCTCGCCCGCGCGCGCCAAAACCGACTGCGCCTCGTGCAGGAAAAGCGCGCCTTCCGCCGTCAGGGCGATGCCGCGGCCGACGCGGTCGAACAGCTTGACGTCGTATTGCGCCTCCAGGCTGGCGATGGCGGCACTGGCAGCCGATTGCGTCAACCCGAGCGCCGCCGCAGCACTGGTGACGTGCTGGCGTTCGGCGACCGCGATGAAGATGCGAAGCTGCTCGAGAGTCATCCGCCCGAGAGTTCCACCAAGGCGAGACTGAAACAAGCGATAAACAGCGACGCCGCCGCGCCCAGCAGCAATGGCCGCAATCCCTTGCCCGCCAGCTTGCGGATATCGGCTTCCAGGCCCAGCGCCGCCAGCGCCACCGACAGCAGAATTGCGGTCGCCAACGCGACGGCCTGGTGCACGGCAGCCGGAATGGCGACGACGCTGTTGACGACGACCAGCGCGACGAAACCGATCACGAAACCCGGCACCGCGACGGTCTGGCGCGGCCGTTGCGGATCGCGGCGCGAACCGGCCAGCAGCGACAATCCCAGCACCACCGGCGCCAGCATACCGACCCGCGCCAGCTTGGCGATGGTGCCGAACTCGCCGGCCTCGCGCCCGTCCTGAAACGCCGCGCCGACCACCTGCGCCACTTCATGAATGGAAGCGCCGGCCCACAGCCCGAAGCCGCGCGGCGCCAGATGCAGAAGCCCCGGCAGCATCGGATAGACGAACATCGCCGCCGTGCCGAACAGGGTCACGCACGCCACCGCATACGCGACGTCTTCGTCGTGTGCATCGGTCACCGTGTTTACCGCCACCACCGCCGAGGCGCCGCAGATCGAGGTGCCGGCGGCGATCAGTTCGGCGAGCTTGTCGTCCACGCCGAGGCGGCGGCCCAGCCATTTGGTCAGCAAAAACGTCGCCGCCAGGGTTGCGGCGATGATCGCGATGCCGGTCAATCCGACATCGGCGAGCTGCTGCGTCGTCAGCTGCAAGCCCAGCAGCGCCACCGCAAACCGCAGCACATGCCGCATCGCGAACTTGACGCCTGCAGCCGCTCTCCGCGGCGTTCCGATGATGTTGTGGAAGGCCATGCCGATGAGGATCGCGAGGATCATCGGGCTCATCAACGCCATGCCCGGCAATCGCCGTAGCGCAAACGCCATCGCGACCAGGAGCGCGGACAAAACAAGACCGGGAAGCAATTTCCAAACAGCTGTGAGACGCACGGCAGATTCCACACCAGACACCGCGCACAATTGGCCGAGGCGCCCAGCGCGATCCAACAGATTGTTGTTGTGGAATTGATCGGCTGAAGTTGTTGGTGGTGGCCGGCGGGGCGTTCAGCTGCATCTTCAGCCTCCAGCGCCCACCCAGCACCAGCTTGACCGCATTGCGATTGCCGAGTGGTGCACCCGCCCGCCGCGGCGCTTCAGCGACATAATTGTTCCTGCGATTTTCGCGGAGGGGAGAGGACCTTGTTCCCGGCGCACGCAACGGCCGGCGCATCGCTTCGAGCAGAAGCGACGGGGTTTGGTTTATGGCGAGCAGAGCGTCCATCGACCGTCCGGGACAAATGTCCCTCAAGAGGTGGGAACCGCGCGCGCCCGCTTCAAGATCGTTAGGGATGTAACAATTATCACGTTTTTCCGAAGCTGAGACGCGATTGCAGGGCTGGCGAGGCAGATGGAGAGAGCATTTAAGTATAGTGTCCCCTGATTACCAACAACCTCAATCGCTTATCGTGCTGTGTGCGGACATGGCGGCATTTTGCGGACGCCTGCCGCCATGTTTTGCGATGTGCAGACAATCACTTAAGCACGACCAGCGGACAGTGCTTTTATCTTGCCGATCACCCCCAAGCCCTCTCATCCCGCACCGACGTTTCTCCGGCGATCTCAAATCGCGTTCCGTTCCAACGCCAAACCACTCAAGCAGCATCGCCAACGCACCTCACAGCGCATCCCGACAGCACGCCGGACGCATTTTTAGAGAACAAATTCGGCGGCGCCGGACAGCAGCAACTTCAACGCCCGAGCATCGATCTATGCGCAAAATCGTGCGCGCCGGACGACGCCAACATCACACGCCCAAGGCACGT
>NZ_JBWZET010000393.1:0-3834 GCF_056722145.1 Rhizomicrobium sp.
TCGCGCAAACAGCCGCCGGCAATGCGGCAGACCTCATAAATGGAATCGCCAAATTGCAGGCCGCGGTCCTCGACATGCACGCTCGCGGCGCCATGGGGCAGATAGCGGCCATCGACATAGGCGATGCGCCCGGGCGGCTTCCGCGGGGACCATTTCATGGGATGGGCCTTCATATTCATTCCCCCCTCCGGCCCTGACGGGCCTCCTCCCCCGCTATTTGATCAGTGTGCGGTGTTTCTGGTTGTGCACCGCGGGGGAGGAAAGATGGTGGTGCGGAGACTACTCTTTCCTCCCACGCGGTGTCGAAATTATAAGCCGCACGATTTCAAAATAGCGGGGAGGTGTCGCAAAGCGACGGAGGGGGGAGTGCTTCGGACAGCGTGTTCAGCACCTGACCGAGTTCCCGGTAGATCCGGTCGTTGCTGATCCGGATGACGTGCCAGCCGCGCGCGATCATATAGGCGTCGCGGCGTTGATCGTGGGCGTGACGCGCATCGCTGCCGTGTTGTTCGCCGTCGAGTTCGACGACCAGTCTGGCTTTCGAACACGCGAAGTCGGCGATGTAGGGGCCGATCGGATGCTGGCGGCGGAAGGCATACCCATGCGTGCGCCAGTCGCGAAGGCGTGACCAGAGGATGGTTTCGGCCTCCGTCATGTGAGCACGGAGGGGTTTGGCGAGACGGCAAGAACGGGCGGTGTCTTCCCGCATGAGCGATCCCCCCTCCGGCCCTGACGGGCCACCTCCCCCGCTATTTCATCAGTGTGCGGCGCATCGTTCGGTGCACCGCGGGGGAGGAAAGTTCTTTTATACCCCCACGCCCTCTCTGCCCGTCAGGTTCGAGCCGACGCCGAGGCTTTTCAGTTTTCTGTGCAGGGCCGAGCGTTCCATGCCGATGAAGGCGGCGGTGCGAGAGATGTTGCCGCCGAAGCGGTTGATCTGCGCGATGAGGTAGTCGCGTTCGAAGATTTCGCGGGCTTCGCGCAAGGGCAGCGAAATGACGAGGTCGCTGCGGCCGCCGCCGCCCCATTGCGCGCTGGCGCCAAGGTCGGACGGCAGCAAGTCGGCGGAAATCGCCTGGGCGGCGTCGTCGGTGGCGAGGATGAGCAGGCGCTCCACCACATTGCGCAATTGGCGGACGTTGCCGGGCCAGTTGTGGGCTTGCAGCACCGCCATGGCGTCGTCGCCGATCTCGCGCATCGGAAGGCCCGACGCAGCGCTGAGGCGCTTCATGAAATGCTGCACCAACAGCGGAATGTCGTCGCGGCGTTCGCTCAGCGGCGGCACCCGCAGCGGCACCACGTTGAGGCGGTGATAGAGGTCTTCGCGAAATTTGCCGGCGCCGATTTCGGTGCGCAGATCGCTCGAGGTCGACGAAATCACCCGCGCATCGACCTGCACCCGCGTGGTGCCGCCGACCCGCGTGAAGGTCTGGTCGACCAGCACGCGCAGCACCTTGCCCTGGGTCTCGATCGGCATGTCGCCGACTTCGTCGAGGAACAGCGTGCCGTTATGAGCGAGTTCGAGAAAGCCGATCTTGCGCGGGCCTTCGTTGCTTTCGACGCCGAATAGTTCGGCTTCGATACGATCGGGCTCCATGGTGGCGCAATTCACCGCGACGAATGCATTGCCGGCGCGGCGCGAACGGGCGTGGATCAGGCGCGCCAAGAGTTCCTTGCCGCAGCCCGGCGGGCCGGAAATGAAGACGCGGCTGTTGGTCGGCGCGATCTTCTCCACCGCCTGACGGATCTGCGCCATGGCGGACGATTGGCCGACCAGATCGGTTTCGTCGCCGGCCTTCAGCTTCAGTTCCTGCACTTCGCGTTTCAGCCGCGCCGATTCCAGCGCGCGCTGCACGACATGCAGCAGCCGATCGGCCTTGAACGGCTTCTCGATGAAGTCGTAGGCGCCCTTCTTGATCGAGCCGACGGCGGTCTCGATGGTGCCGTGGCCGGAGATCATCACCACCGGCAGATCGGGATGCTCGCGCTTGATGGTGTCGAGCACCTGAATGCCGTCGAGGCGACTGCCCTGCAGCCAGATGTCGAGCACGACCAGCTGCGGCCGGCGCTGGCGCACTGCATTGAGCGCGGTCTCGCTGTCGGCGGCGACCCGGGTCTCATACCCCTCGTCCCCGAGAATTCCGGCGATCAGGTCGCGAATATCCTCTTCGTCGTCGACGACCAGGATTTCAGACGCGAGAGGCAATCCGTGTTTGCTCATCGGTGACACCTTTTTCACGCACTTTTTTCTGTTTCAACGGCAGCACGAGCGATACGCGCGCGCCCTTGCCGTCTTCCGCGGCGTCTTGGAGGAGAACCTCGCCGCCATGGTCCTCCATGACTTTGCGCACGATGGCAAGGCCTAGGCCGGTGCCCTTCGCACGCGTTGTGACATACGGTTCGGTCAGGCGGTTGCGATGTTCCGCCGGCAGGCCGATGCCGTTGTCGGTAACCCGGAAAGCCAGCATCGTGTCGGTGGTTTCGATTGCGACCGTGATTTTTCCCGGCGTGTCGTCGCCCTTGTCGAAGCGCGAGGCGATGCCTTCCGTGGCGTTCTTGATGATGTTGGTCAGCGCCTGCCCGATCAGCCGGCCGTCGCCCTCGAAATAGATCATGTCCTTGGGCAGCTGGCTTTCGAAGGTGATCTCGGGATGGGCCTCGCGCTGGAGGAACAGCGGCTGCAACATCAGCTCCTGGGCGCATTCCTTGCGCATCACCGGCGTCGGCATCCGCGCGAACGACGAGAACTCGTCGACCATGCGGCCGATATCGCCGACCTGGCGGATGATGGTGGAGGTGCACTGCTCGAAGACGCCGTTGTCCTCGCCGATGACGTCGCGGTATTTGCGCTTCAGCCGTTCGGCCGAAAGCTGGATCGGGGTCAGCGGATTCTTGATCTCGTGGGCGATGCGGCGCGCCACGTCGGCCCAGGCGGCAGTACGCTGCGCCGAGACCAGATCGGTGATGTCGTCGAAGGTCGCCACGAAGCCGGTCGCCTGCGGGCCGTGTTCGGATGCCACCTGCACCGACAACTGACGCGTGGTGGTGCCGCGCTTGACCGTCGCCTCGCCCGACGAGCGGCCGACCGGTTCGCTGATGGCACGCCGGATCAGCACCGCCAATTCCGGCACCGCCTCGGCATAATGCTGGCCTTCCAATTCTTCCGGAGCGGCATTGAGCAGGCGCGCGGCGGCGCGATTGATGATGGTGATCATGCCGTCGGCATCGACGCCGATCACGCCGGCCGAAACGCCCGCCAGCACCGTCTCGGTGAAGCGGCGGCGTTCGTCGAGCTGGCGATTGACGGCGATCAAGGCCTCGCGCTGGGTGTCGAGCTGCCCGGTCATGCGATTGAAGGCGTGGCCAAGATTGGCGAGCTCGTCGTCATCCTTGGCGATCACCACCTGGGCCTTCAGGTCGCCTTCGGAGACGCGCTCCGCCGCTCCGATCAGGCGCGAAATCGGCCGCACGATGCGATTGGCGGCCCACAGACCAAGCCAGATCGCCGCCAGCAGCACGACCAGCGCCACCGCCGCGTAAAGCCCGGCAAAGATCAACTGGACGTTGGAACGACTCTCTTCCAGCGAATGGTATTCGGCGATGACGTCCTGGGTGTGCTGGTAATAGCCGAGAATCTTGGGATCGACGGTGCGAACCACCAAAAGATAGGCGTCGTTGAGCGCCTTCAACTGCACCAGCGCATGCACGATGCCGTGTTCGGAATCGCCACCAAACACCACCTTACCGGCAGTGGCGGCAGCAAAATCATCGCTGGTCGGCACCAAAGCCGAGGAATAATCGACCGGCAGGCCTTTGATCGCGACCGAGCTGCCC
>NZ_JBWZET010000394.1:0-2896 GCF_056722145.1 Rhizomicrobium sp.
GATATACCCGTGCGTCAGGTCGCACGTCCAAACCGTCGCCTTGCCGCGCCCGAGACCCAGATCCACCTCGATATGGATGTCCCGGCCGCGCATATGCTCCACCACCGGCGTCTCATTGTAACCCGACACAACGCCGCCGTCCCGTGCCATCCAGGTGCCGCCGACCGCCACCGACAGCGTATCCCGGTCCGCCGGCTCGCCCGCCTTGCCCACCGCCATGACAATGCGGCCCCAATTGGCATCCTCCCCCGCCACCGCCGTCTTCACCAGCGGCGAATTGGCGATCGACAGCGCGATGCGTTTGGCGGCGGCATCGTTCTCGGCGCCCTGGACGCTGACCTTGAAGCACTTCGTGGCGCCTTCGCCGTCACGCACGACCTGCAGCGCCAAATCGAGCAGTACGGCATCGAGCTTCTTCTTGAAGTCGCGCAGCTTGGGATCGGAGGCCGCCCGCACCGGCTTGTTGTCGGCCTTGCCGGTCGCGAACAAGAGCAGCGTGTCGGAGGTGGAGGTGTCGCTGTCGACGGTGATCGAGTTGAACGACGGCTTGACGCCATCGCTGAGCAAATCCTGCAGCACTTTCTGCGGCAGCTTGGCGTCCGTCATCACGAAGGCAAGCATCGTGCCCATATTTGGCGCGATCATGCCCGAGCCCTTGCAGAAACCGTTGATCGTCACTGTCTTGCCGCCGAGCTTGGCGGTCGCCTTTGCCATCTTGGGATAGGTATCGGTGGTCATGATCGCCTGCGCCGCTTCGCGCCAGCGGTTGGGGGCACATTTGGCCGTCAAGTCCTTGAGGATCGCGGCGATCTTGTGAGCCGGCATCGGCTCGCCGATCACGCCGGTGGAGGCCATGTAAACCTCGTCGGCGTCGCAGCCGACGGCGCTCGTCGCGGCCACGGCGACCTCGCCGGCACCCTCCAGGCCCGCCTTGCCGGTGAAGGCATTGGCATTGCCCGAATTGACCACCAGAGCCCGGGCGGAACCGCGCTTAAGGGCGGCCTTGCACCAATCCACAGGGGCCGACGCCGCCTTGGACGTGGTGAACACGCCTGCGACTTTTGTGCCCGGCTCGAATACCGCCAGCATCACGTCGGTGCGGTTCTTGTAGCGCACCCCTGCCTCGCCGGCCGCTAGGACGACCCCGTCGAGCGGCATCAGGCGCGCAAAACGCTTTGGCGCCAGTGGCGAAACCGGATGGAGCGCGACGGGCTTGCTGGTGGATTTGGCGGTGGCCGGCGTACGGCCCTTACGGTGCTGCGTCATTTTGGACTCTCTTCCCAACGGGCCGGGGGGTTTGGCCGGAATCTTGAGATTTGACAAGGGGGTGTGTCGTTCTTATCTCTCCGGCGCGGCTACAGCCGGGAGTCCTTTCCGGCGGTTTAGATTTGCTCGCCCGACAGAGGACCTCCATGCCTGGTATCGACGCCATTCTGCAGCGTCTGTTCGGTTCCGCCAACGAGCGGAAATTGAAGCGCTTTTGGGCCACGGTCAAAGAGATCAACGAGCTCGAGCCGCGCTTCAAGCCGATGACCGATGAAGAGCTGCAGGCGATGACCCCCGCCTTCAAGGAACGGCTCGCGGCTGGCGAAACCCTCGAGGACATCCTGCCGGAAGCCTTTGCGGTCGTGCGCGAAGCCGCCCAGCGCACCCTCGGCCAGCGCCACTTCGACGTGCAGCTGGTCGGCGGCATGGTCCTGCATCACGGCAACATCGCCGAGATGAAGACCGGTGAAGGCAAGACCCTGGTCGCCACCCTCGCCGTCTACCTGAACGCGCTCGCCGGCGAAGGCGTCCACGTCGTCACCGTGAACGACTATCTCGCCAAGCGCGACTCCGAGTGGATGGGCCAGGTCTATCGCTTCCTCGGCATGACCGTCGGCGTCATCGTGCATGGGTTGTCGGACGATGAACGCCGCACCAACTACGCCTGCGACATCACCTACGGCACCAACAACGAGTTCGGCTTCGACTACCTGCGCGACAACATGAAGTACTCCATCGAGACGATGGTGCAGCGCGGGCATTCCTACGTCATCGTCGACGAAGTGGACTCGATCCTGGTCGACGAAGCGCGCACGCCGCTGATCATTTCCGGCCCGACGGAAGACCTCACCGAGCAGTACCGAAAGGTCGACGCCCTGGTTCCGTCGCTGATCCCGCCCAAGCGCCAGGGCAAGGACGTGCCGCCGGAAGAAAAAGGCGATTACGAGCTCGACGAGAAGCAGCGCCAGGTCACCCTCACCGACCAGGGCAACGAGCACATGGTCCAGCTCCTTCAGGAAGCGGGCCTTCTCACCCACGGCGATCTTTACGACCTCGACAACATCGCGATGGTCCACTTCGTGAACCAGGCGCTCAAGGCGCACAAGCTGTTCCAGAAGGACAAGGATTATATCGTCAAGGGCGACGAGGTCATCATCATCGACGAGTTCACCGGCCGCATGATGCAAGGCCGGCGTTTCTCGGAAGGCCTGCACCAGGCCCTGGAAGCCAAGGAGAACGTCCCGGTCCAGCCCGAGAACGTCACCCTGGCGTCGATCACCTTCCAGAATTACTTCCGCCTCTACGACAAGCTGGCGGGCATGACCGGCACGGCAATGACCGAAGCCGGCGAATTCATGGACATCTACAGCCTCGAGGTGATGGAGATCCCGACCAACCTGCCGGTGAAACGGCAGGACTATGACGACGAGGTCTACCGCAGCTTCGACGAGAAGAACGAAGCCGTCATCAAGCTGATCGAGGAATGCCAGAAACGCGGCCAGCCGGTGCTGGTCGGTACCACCTCGATCGAGAAGTCGGAGCACCTGTCCGACCTGCTCAAGAAACGCAAGGTCAAGCACAACGTCCTGAACGCGCGCTATCACGAACAGGAAGCCTCCATCGTCGCCCA
>NZ_JBWZET010000395.1:0-17283 GCF_056722145.1 Rhizomicrobium sp.
GCGTAAAGTCCGGCGAAGATCAACTGGACGTTGGAGCGGCTCTCTTCCAGCGAATGATATTCGGCGATGACGTCCTGGGTGTGCTGGTAATAGCCGAGGATTTTCGGATCGACGGTACGAACCACCAAAAGATAGGCGTCGTTCAACGTCTTCAACTGCACCAGCGCATGCACCACGCCGTGCTCGGAATCGCCGCCGAACACGACCTTGCCGGCAGCGGCATCGGTGATGTCATCGGCGGTCGGCACCAGCGCCGTCGCATAATCGACCGGCAGGCCCTTGAGCGACACCGAACTGCCCAGCACCGTGCCATGGCTGTCGACCACGAACGACGCCCTCAGCGCATGGCTCTTGGTCAGTTCTTCGAGTTTGGCGAACATCAGCGGGCGATCGACCTTGCGGTGCTGCACGTCGATGATCTGCGGATCGCTCTGCACGCCATAGGCGATCTGCAGCGCGTCGGTCATGATGCCGCGTTCGTGCTCGATGGCGTAGTCCTGGGAGATGTTGAGGGCGCCGCGCAGCGCGCCTTTCACATGGCTCGAAAACCAGGACTCGACGCCAAGGTTGAGCGTCACCGCGGCGAACACCGCGACGAGGATCGTCGGCACCACGGCAACAAGGCTGAAGGTCACCACCAGCCGCGAATGCAGCCGCGCCCCCGCCCGGCCGGACCGGCGCTCGGCCCACAGCCGCACCAGCCGCCACGCCACCAAGGTGCCCAACCCGAGCACCATGGCCAGGTTGAAGATGCCAAGCGCGATCAGTGTCGGTGGGGTCAAGTTGGACGGCGTCAGTCCCTTCAGCGTCAGGTAGAGATAGGCGCCCGATGCCAGCGACAGGACTGCCATGCCTATGGCTAACCAGGCCGCTCCCGACAGCCCGGTCGAACCAGACGTTTTTACGACGTTTGTTGTTTCCATTCCCAACCGTTTATGCCCGGTGCGGAACCAGAAGCCGCCAACCGCTCCGGAAAGCCACAGTGTAGCGCACTCGCCACCTGTTGCAAGAATGCAATGGTGATAGCTGTGGTTAGGGTTAAATTGCAGGCAGATTTGTGGCGAAGGCCTGCGACAGTCACCCCGCGCGCCGCCACCCCTCTTTGTCATTGCCCGCGGCTGCGGGGCGTCCAGGGTCGTGCGCACCAAGGCGCGGAAACGGTGCGTTTTCCAGCGAAAATCGAGCAACACAACCTGGGTCGCCCGCATCGGCGGGCGATGACATTGCGGCGTGCGAGCAGCTCGGCAAGCCTCGTCCTGGGCATGGAGGCCAACGCCCCTGCAGCCGTCGGAAGCAGGGGACCGGAATGGCCTAATCCGCTTTGAGACCGCGAATCACTTCCAGGCCTAAGTCACGGATTTTCTTGCGTAACGTGTTGCGGTTGAGGCCGAGCAGGTGGGCGGCACGAATCTGGTTGCCGCGGGTGGCGGCGAGGCAGATCGACAGCAGCGGCCGTTCGATTTCCTGCAGCACCCGGTCATAGAGTCCCGGCGGCGGCAGGCGATCGCCGGCGGCAGCGAAATACTTGGTCAGGTGCCGTTCTACCGCGGCGCTGAGCGAAATCGGCTCCTCGCCTTCCTCGGCGCTCGAGGTCTTGGCCGGCTCCTTCAACTCGGCGGCGACTGCGGCGGCCGGAATCGCGTCGCCGGAATGCAGCACCGCCAGACGCCGGATCAGGTTCTCCAACTCGCGGACGTTGCCGGGCCAGCGGTGATGGCGCAGCAACTCCAGCGCTTCGGGGTCGAGATGCTTCGCCGGCAAGCCCTCCTCCTCCGCCTTGCGCAGGAAGTGGCGGACGAGATCGGCGATGTCCTCGGCGCGCTCGCGCAACGGCGGCAGCCGCAGCGGCACGACATTGAGGCGGTAATAGAGGTCCTCGCGGAACAGCCCCTGCTGGATCAACTGACGCAGGTCGCGGTTGGTGGCGGCGATGATGCGCACATCGGTCTTGATCGGCGTGCGGCCGCCGACGGTGGTGTATTCGCCCTGCTGCAGCACGCGCAGCAACCGGGTTTGCGCCTCCAGCGGCATGTCGCCGATCTCGTCGAGGAACAGCGTGCCGCCTTCGGCCTGCTCGAAGCGGCCGATGCCGCGATTGGTGGCGCCAGTAAACGCGCCGCGCTCGTGACCGAACAGCTCGCTTTCGACCAGCTCCTTCGGGATCGCCGCCATGTTGACCGCAACGAAGGTGCCGTGCCGGCGCTTGCCGTAATCGTGCAGGGCGCGCGCCACCAATTCCTTGCCGGTGCCGCTCTCGCCCATGATCATCACGGTGAGGTCGGTCTGGGTCAGCCGCGCGATGACGCGATAGATTTCCTGCATCGCCGGCGAGCGGCCGATCAGCGGCAGCCCGTTCTCTTCGCCGTCGACTTCAGCCTGGATATCGCGCGCCTTTTGCGGCACCGCCAGGGCGCGCTGGACGACGGCCGTCAGCTCCTTGAGGTCGAACGGCTTGGGCAGATAGTCGAAGGCGCCGCGCTCGGCGGCGGTAATCGCTGTCAGAATGGTGTTCTGTGCGCTCATCACCACGATCGGCAGATCGGGCCTCAGCCGCTTGATGCGCGGGATCAGGTCGAAGCCGTTCTCGTCGGGCAGCACCACGTCGGTGATGACGAGATTGCCGTCGCCGGCCGATACCCACCGCCACAGGCCCGCCGCGGTCCCCGTGGTGCGCACGCTGTAACCCGCCCGCCCCAGTGCCTGGTTCAGCACCGTGCGAATGGCGGAATCGTCGTCGGCAATCAGGATGGTGCCATCAGGCATTCGTGTTCTCCTCAACTCCGGTCGTGGCCTTCGGCAACAGGATGCGGAAAACCGTCCGGCGCGGTACGGAATCGCATTCGATCACGCCGCCATGGTCGCCAATGATTTTCGCCACCAGCGCCAGCCCCAGCCCCGAACCGCCGCGCTTGGTGGTGACGAAAGGATCGAAAATGTAGGGCATCAGATCGGACGGAATGCCCTGGCCGTTGTCGCGCACCGTCACCTCGAGCGGCAGGCTGACGCGCTCGCCCGCCACCGCGGCGCCGAATTTCACGCCGGGGCGATAGCCGGTGGTCAGCGTGATCTCGCCGCCCTGCTCCGGCAGCGCATCGGTGGCGTTGCGCACCAGATTGAGAAATACCTGGATCAGCTGGTCGTGATCGCCGAGCACGCGTGGCAGCGACGGATCGAAATTCTCGATGAACTTCACATTGCGCCCAAAACTCGATTCGGCGACGCGGCGGACGCGATCCAGCACCTCGTGAATGTTGACCGGCGCGCGCGGGAAGCTGCGGGTGTCGCCAAAACTCTCGAAGCGATCGATCAGGCCGCGGATGCGGTCGGTCTCGGACTGGATCAGCTGGGTCAGCTCGTGATCGTC
Organism: Rhizomicrobium sp.; assembly: GCF_056722145.1. NCBI lineage: Bacteria > Pseudomonadati > Pseudomonadota > Alphaproteobacteria > Micropepsales > Micropepsaceae > Rhizomicrobium > Rhizomicrobium sp. The sequence continues at coordinate 3,365 of NZ_JBWZET010000395.1, forward strand.
GGGCGGCAGCTGCTGTTCGATGAGTTGCGCCGCGCCGCGGATGCCGGCGAGCGGGTTCTTGATCTCATGCGCCAGGACCGACGCCATGCCGTGCATCGAGCGTACCGCGCCGCGGGCGATCAGCTGCTTGTCGATGCGCTGGGCGAGGCTCCTCTCCTGCAGCGTGATGACGACGGTGCCTTCGGGTTCGATCAGTGGACTGACGGTTACGTCGGCGACATGATCGCCATGACGGGGCGTCGTCAGATCGACGTGACGCTCGTTCACCGACGAACGCCGCTCGAGCGCTTGGCCGACCAGTTGCAGCACCGGGCTGCCGAACGGGATCAGGTCCTTGAGGGTTTGCTTTTTCAGGTGCCCGGCGCCGGTCGAGAAGAACTGTTCGGCGGCGGGATTGACGAAGACGATCTGCAACTGCGGCCCGACCACGATCACCGGCATCGGCAAAGCGCTGGCAATCTGAGCTGTCGCGGGAAGATCGAAGGGGTGAGTGGCCACGTAATCGTCCATGCCTAATACTTGGGCATGATAGGACGTTGCCGTCAAAGTGTGCAACAGGTCTGCTGCCTGCCTGCGGGTAAGATTACCGCATCCGAACGTCGCAGGCGAGCGGACGGCCCGCCGCTCGGGCCGGTATACCCTGCGCTCCCATAGCTACAGCACGATGAACGATCCGGCCGAGTGGCCGTGGATTCAGCCAGAGGCCAAGCCGTCGAGCATGTCGAGGTGGCGGAGCACCTCTTCCGACGCGGTTTCGACCTTTTCGATCTCGGCCAGCGCCCCCGCCACATTGCCCTCGTTATAGAGGCGCGCCGCGAGGCGGCCGTGGCTGTGCAGGGCCTCGTGGGGATTGCGGATGGCCGCAAACGACGGGTGCAACCGGTATTTGTCTTCTTCGCAGCCGTCGTACCATTTGCCGAGGCGGCAGGCGTGGTGGTCGCTGAGCTGGGACGGATCGACATGCTCGCGGCCGACCGCCATGCGCATGAGTCTCTTTTTCCAGCCGACATGGTCCGATTTGGCGAGCTTGATGATCTTGCCCGGCACCTGCGCCTCGGCGAGCGCTACCACCCACTGGTCCATGCTGGTTTCGATCGCGCCGACGCAATCGACCGTTTCCTCGATCGCCGCGACATTGCTGGAGGTGCGCGAGGCAATGTCGAGGATGCCGTCGGCGACCTGTTGCGACGCCTCGGCCTGCTGCGCCAGCACTTCGGAAATCTGGCGGACGTTCTGGGTCATCTCCTCGGTCAGAAAGGTGACGTTTTCCATCTCGTGCGAGGCCTTGGCGACCGCCGCGCCGCCTTTGGCGACGACGGTCCGGCTGCGCTCCATCGCTTCGGTGATGCCGGTCATTTCGCTCTGCAGGCTGTCGACCAGCGTGTCGATGCCGCGCGTGGTTTCGGTCGTCTTGGCCGACAGGGCGCGCACCTCGCCCGCCACCACGGCAAAGCCGCGGCCGACATCGCCGGCGCGGGCCGCCTCGATCGCCGCATTCAGCGACAGCATGTTGGTCTGCGCCGCGATCGTCTTGATGGTGTCGGCCATGGTGGCGATTTCGCGGGTGAAGGCATTCAGCCGGTCGATGCCGGTCACCGTGTCGTTGACGACTACCGCGATGTCATCCATCACCGTCGAGGCATCCTGCACCGACACGGCGCTCGCTTTCGTCGCCTCGTTGGAAACTCGCGCTTTCTCGGCGATCTCCTGGCCGGTGTCCTTGATCTCGCGGACCGAGGCGACCATTTCTTCGGACGATGCCGCCATCGCTTCCACCGCGTCGCTGATCTCGCGCAGGTCCGACACCACATGCGCCGACTGGATCGCCGACTTGCTGGTCTGAATGGAAACTTTCACCGCGCGGTCGATGTCCTCGCGCCGGGTCCGGCACATGTTCTCAACCAGCTTGTTGAGCGAGCCCGCCAGCGGATGGTTGGACTGCAACCTTGTCGTGCACTCCCCAGCGATGATGTGCTCGATGAAAGCGATCACTTCGGTGTCGTCCGGGCGATCATCGTCGAGGCGGGCGGTGCGCGGGGTTTGGGCTTTCGCCAAGGAGCGGAACATGAAATCTCCGGGATGAATCAATGGTGCAGGCGCGGGCACCGTAAAAATCGGCTCGTTACGCAGGCGTAAACCGGGGCGCGGGAATGTCCCCAACCATGTCCGATGATGGCATTTGCCCGTGCGCCCAAACCGCACACAAAAGCCAGGGTTGAGGCGGCAATTCGCATCTACCCGGACCGGGGCCGGCGATCGTGCAGAGCGGGCCGGGGCCGTGCTACCAAGCGTGCCGCAGCCCCGAGTGATTCCGAGATGCCCCGTGTCGCCATTCTGATCGTAGCCGCCGGCAAGGGCGTGCGTGCCGGGGGGGCTCGCCCCAAGCAGTACGCCCTGCTGCTCGGCAAGCCGATGCTGCGCTGGACGCTGGAGGCGTTCGCCGACTACCCCGACGCCCTCGTCCAGGTGATGATCGGGCCCGACCAGCAGGCGCTCTACGACGACGCCGTCGCCGGGATGAGCCTCCGGCCGGCGGGTACCGGCGGCGCGACCCGGCAGGAAACCGTGCGTCGCGGGCTGGAATTGCTCGAACCCGAAGCGCCCGACTACGTCCTCATCCATGACGCCGCCCGCCCGTTCGTGTCGACCAAGCTGATCGACGGCGTGATCGCGGCGCTGGTGGACGGCGCCGACGGCGCGGTGCCGCATGTGCCGGTGTCCGACACGCTGCGCAAGCTCGAGAACGGCAAGTGGGTGACGGTGCCGCGCGAGGGGCTGCTTCGCGCCCAGACGCCGCAGGGCTTCCGCTTCGCCGCGATCCTTGCCGCCCATCGCGCCTTCGCCGCTGAGGACGTCACCGACGACACCGCGCTGGCGGAACTGGCCGGCCACAAAATCGTCGCCACCGTGGGAGAAACCAACAACATGAAAGTCACCACGCCCGAGGATTTCACCACCGCCCAGATCTTCCTGGCGGCGCGGCTCGGCGACACCCGTACCGCCACCGGTTTCGACGTCCACAAATTCGGCCCCGGCGACCACATCTGGCTCGGCGGCCTGAAAATTCCGCATACGGAGGGTCTGGTCGGCCATTCCGACGCCGACGTGGCGCTGCACGCCCTGACCGACGCCCTGCTCGGCACCATCGCCGACGGCGACATCGGCATGCATTTTCCGCCCTCTGACGAACGCTGGCGCGGCGCCACCTCGTCGATCTTCCTCGATCATGCCGCGGGGCTGGTGCGCGCCAAAGGCGGCGCCATCACCCATGTCGACGTGACCATCATCTGCGAACGGCCCAAGGTCGGCTCCCACCGCGACGCGATGCGCGCCAAGATCGCCGAGATCCTGAAAATCGAGATTTCGCGCGTGTCGGTGAAGGCGACCACCACCGAGGGCCTCGGATTCACCGGCCGCCGCGAAGGTATCGCCGCGGAGGCCATCGCCACGGTGCGCCTGCCATGACCATCTTCGCCCAATTCTCGACCGTGTTCGGCCTCGGCCGCGTGCCCAAGGCGCCCGGCACCGTCGCCAGTCTCGCCGCCATCGTCCTCGCGGTGCCGCTGATGTGGCTCGGCGGCTGGATCGCGGTGATGGTGCTGGCGCTGGTGACGACGTTGTTCGGCGTCTGGGTCGCCGACGGCTACGGCCTCGAAACCGGCATCACCGATCCCCAGGATTGCGTCATCGACGAATTCGCCGGCCAGTGGTTCGCCTGCGCCATAGGCGGGATGGCGGCAATGCCGGGCGAACCGGCGCTCTCCTGGGGCGGCTTCGTGATGGCGTTTCTTCTGTTCCGGCTGTTCGACATCGCCAAGCCGTGGCCGATCAACAAAGCCGAGACCCTGCGCGGCGGTCTCGGCATTATGGCCGACGACGTGGTGGCGGGCGCCATCGCCGGTTTCGTCGTGTTCCTGTTCGCTTACTCCGGGTTTATTTGATGTTTCCGCCCCGCCTGACCGCGTTGGCCGCCACCGTGTTGACCGAAGCCAAGGCCAAGGGCCTACGCATTGCCACGGCGGAAAGCTGCACCGGCGGGCTGATCGCGGGGCTATTGACCGAAGTGCCGGGCTCGTCCGACGTGGTGGAACGCGGTTTCGTCACCTATTCCAACGAAGCCAAGGCCGAGATGCTCGGCGTCGCGATGGCGCTGATCGATGCGCATGGCGCGGTGTCGGAACCGGTGGCGCGCGCCATGGCGGAAGGCGCCGTGCAGCATTCGCAGGCACAACTCGCCGTGGCGGTCACGGGTGTGGCGGGCCCTGGCGGCGGAACCGACGCCAAGCCGGTCGGCCTGGTGCATATCGCGGCGGCGGGCGGCTCCACGCTGCACGAAGAGCACCGTTTCGGCGACGTCGGTCGCGATCGCGTGCGACTCAAGACGGTTGAGGCGGCACTTCGACTTCTTCTCAAATTGCTCTGAAACACGCAATTTCGTTTCTATATCAAACGAGCAGCGATCGGGCGTAGAATGTAGGCAGTGTTCGTGGAGGGAGGCGCTCATGCGCGCTCATCGTCTTGCCGCGTTCGCTTTCGTTGCATTGTGTCTTGCCGCGCCGGCCTTCGCCGACGGCAGCTTCGTGAAAATCGGCGCCATCAAGGGTTCCGCCACCGAGCTCCAGCACCAAGGCTGGATCGCGATCGGCCTGTGGGGAACCGACACCCGTTCCGGCCGCTGGTTCTGGTCGAGCCCGACCAAGGTGTTCTGGTTCGAGATGACCGGCGATCATGCCGCGCTCGACAAGGCGGTGGCCGACAAGACCTTCTTCGACCGCATCCTGTTCGACGTGTCGATCAAGGGTGAGGTCCTGCGCACCACCTTCACGGCCGTGCGCGTGATCGGCGCCGAACAGCACGGTACCGTCGAAAAGATCACGCTGCAGTTCAAGAGCCAAACCGACCAGCGCGTGACCTTCACCGCGGCGCGGTAATTGTCGTCCCCGGCCGAGCAAGCGTCGGCGTAGCGAGGGGAAGGGGATCCTGGTAACGACGTGCGCGCGGTGACGGCGGCGTTGCGCGGCAGTTTTGCACGTTCGCAGGCATCATCTTGCTGGAAATACCTGGGTCCCGGGTCTGCGCCCTCGCCGCTTCGCCCGGGACACATTCACCTTTTCATTCCGCGCGCGCGGGCTTCGAACGCGGCGGACATTTGCAGCATCACGGTCTGGAAGGCGCGGCCGGCGACGGCGTTGAGGATCGGGTTCTTGAACTTGAACGCGATGGCGAAGTTCACTTCGCAAGTCGTCTCGCTTTTGGGCGTGAAGCGCCAGCGGTTTTCCAACGTGCGGAACGGGCCGCCTTCGGTCTTCACCACATCGATCGTGTGCGCGGCGGGATCGAGAGTGACGCGGCTGATGTAGCGCTCCGATAAGCCCGCAAAGCCGACGCGCATTTCGGCATCGAACACCGTGTCGCTGAGGCGGCGTGCGATGCGAAGGCCGGTCACCCATGGCAGGAACTGCGGATACTTCTCCACATCGGCGACGACGGCGTACATCAGATCGGCCGTGTACGGCAGAATGCGGGTTTCGGTGTGCGTGGTCATGCTTGCGTCTGTCGTGCCCCCTCCGTCGCTTCGCGACACCTCCCCCGCTCTTCCAACGGTGTGCGGCTCCGGCGGCGGAGATCCGCGGGGGAGGAAAGTTACCTTGCCAGAATCTCGTCCCGCGCGGCTTTGAGCTGCGCAAAATCGGCGTCGGCGTGATAGGACGAACGGGTCAGCGGCGTCGCCGATACCATCTGGAAGCCCTTGGCGCGGGCGGTGGCTTCGAGGCCCTTGAACTCTTCGGGCGTCCAGAAGCGGTCGAGCGCGGCGTGCTTCCTGGTCGGCTGCAGATACTGGCCGATGGTGAGGAAATCGACGCCGGCGGTGCGCAGATCGTCCATCACCTGCATGATCTCTTCGCGGGTTTCGCCGAGACCGACCATCAGCCCCGACTTGGTGAAGCCGTCGGGCATCAGCTCCTTGGCGCGGTCCAAGAGGCGCAGCGAGGCGTAGTAGCGCGCGCCCGGCCGGATCGTCAGGTAGAGCCGCGGCACGGTTTCGAGATTATGGTTAAAGACATCGGGGCGCGCCGCCATCACGGTTTCCACTGCGCCGGCCTTGCCGCGGAAATCGGGGGTCAGCACCTCCACCGTGGTGTCGGCACTGGCGGCCTTGATCGCCAGGATGGTGGCGGCGAAGTGCTGGGCGCCGCCGTCGGCCAAGTCATCGCGGTCGACGCTGGTCACGACAACGTGCTTCAGCCCCAGCCGGCTCACCGCTTCGGCCAGATGCGCCGGCTCGGCCGCATCCACCGGGCCCGGCAAGCCGGTCTTGACGTTACAGAAGGCGCAGGCCCGGGTGCAGGTGTCGCCCAGGATCATCATGGTGGCGTGCCGGTGGGTCCAGCACTCGCCGATATTGGGGCAGCCGGCCTCCTCGCACACCGTATGCAGGCCATGCGCGCGCACCACGTTTTCGGTGCTGGCGTATTCGCGGCCTCCGGGCGCCCTCACCCGTATCCACTCCGGCTTGCGCTGGATGGGGTTGTCGGGGCGATGCGCCTTCTCGGGATGGCGGGCGCGGCGATCTTGCTCGTTTTGGTCGATGACGACGGTCATGAATGTGCATATAGGACGCCGGGCACGCCGAGTCCAAGGCCCCGGCTTGCCAAGATGTTGACAACATTCACGCCGCACTACCGCCGCGGCCGGGGTTCGACTAGGTTTGCCGGCCTCAAAACGCGGGACGGGACGAACCCGACCCCCTGGGAGAAAACAACGTGAGTTCTGCCGGCGTTGCCGTCTTCGCGGGCCATCCTCTCGCCCCCCACGACCTCATTCAAGCCAAGAAGACCATGTTCCAGGCCTTGCTCGATGCGCGCGAGAAATTCGGCGGCAAGCGCGTGTGCCTGGTCGACAGCGACGATCGCAAACTCAGCTACGACGAAATGGTCCGCGCCACGCTGGCGCTGGGTCATGCGCTCAAGAGCGGTACCGCCCGCGGCGAGAATGTCGGCATCATGCTGCCGACGTCGGCCGGCTCGATCATCTCGTTCTTTGCCGTGTCGGCGTTCGGCCGCATCCCGACCATGATGAACTTCACCAGCGGCGCCGCCGGCATGCTGAGTGCCATGAAGACCGCCGTGGTGCAGCGCGTGATCACCGCCCGCAAGTTCATCGAACTGGCCAAGCTGGAAGACCTCGCCGCCGAACTGTCGAAGAAAGTCCACCTCGTCTATCTCGAAGACGTGCGCGCCAAGCTGGGGCTGCGCGACAAGCTCGCCGCCGGCCTCGGCCAGTTCATGCCCAAGCTGGTGGCGTCGAGCCCGCACCACGACAATCCCGGGGTGATCCTGTTCACGTCGGGCACCGAAGGCGAACCCAAGGGCGTGGCTCTGTCGCATCGCAATGTCCTCACCAATATCGTGCAGGTCTGCCGTCACGAGGCCTTCTACCCGCACGACATCTGGTTCAATTCGATGCCGACATTCCATTGCTACGGCCTGGTCGGCGCGTTGCTCGGCTTGTTCACCGGCACCAAGATGGTGCTTCACCCCACCCCCTTGCGGCCGCACGAGATCGTCAAGCGGGTGAAGGAAACCTGCGCCACCATTTTCTTTTCGACCGACACCTTCATGTCGCAATACGGGCGCATCGCCGAACCCGGCGAATTCAATACCGTCCGCATGGCAGTATGCGGCGCCGAAAAGGTGCGTGACGAAACCCGGCGCCTGCTCAGCAAGAAGCACAATCTCGAAATCGTCGAAGGCTACGGCCTGACCGAGTGCTCGCCCATCGTCGCCGCCCAGCAGCCCGGCGATCTTCACCCCGGCACGATCGGCCGAATCATGCCCGGCATGGAAGCCTGCCTGAAGCCCGCCGAAGGCATCCCCGGTGCGGGGCGCCTGTTCGTGCGCGGCCCCAATGTCATGCTCGGCTATATCAAACCGGAAAATCCCGGCGTGATCGATCCGCCCCAAGACGGCTGGCACGACACCGGCGATGTGGTCTCGGTCGACGACGACGGCATCATGACCATCCGCGGGCGGCTCAAGCGCTTTGCCAATGTCGGCGGCGAGACGGTATCGCTCGGCGTGGTGGAAAACTGCGCCAGCTCGCTGTGGCCGGACCATATGCACGCCGCCATCGCCATCGCCGGCGAGCGCAAGGGCGAGCAGATCGTGCTCCTGACCACCAATCCCGAGGCCAAGCGCGCCGATCTTCTGGTGTGGGCACAGCGTCACGGGGTCAGCGAACTGGCCGTGCCGCGCCGCATCTTCATAGCCGACGAGATTCCGGTCCTCGGCACCGGAAAGCCCGACTTCCGCAAGGTCGAAGCGATCATTAGGGCCAAGCTCGAGACCGCTTAACCGCCAACTGTACGGATCGGTCGGGTGTGGGCCGGCTTGCGTTCGCGCGGCCGAAACAATAGAGAGCCGCTCCGGATTTGAGTCCGTCCGTGGCGGCACGCCAACTTGGCACTACCCATAAGCGGCGGGTTTCGTTAGGTTTATAAAAAGAACAGCCAAGGCGCGAGCGGTGCTCGCCATCCTGGGGGAGGAGCATTTGGCAGTCGCGACAATCGCCGCCGCATCGGGCGAAGAGTTGGTGCCGTTCGACATGGTTCGGACGAAGAAGTCGATCTTCCAGGCGCTCGCCGACGCGCGGACGCTTTACGGCGGCAAACGCCCGATCATCGTCGACGGCGACGATCGCGTGCTGACGTATGACGACATCCTGCGCGCCGCCCTCGCCCTCGGCCACGCCCTGAAGAAGGGCACCAAGCCGCGCGAAGCCGTGGGCATCATGCTGCCGACTTCGGCCGGCGCCATCATTTCCTTCTTCGCCGTCACCGCCTTTAATCGCGTGCCGGCGATGCTCAACTTCACCAACGGCGCCGCCGGCGTGACCAGTGCGCTGCGTACCGCCAAGATCAAGAAGGTCGTCACCGCCCGCCGCTTCATCGAACTCGCCAAGCTCGAAAACCTTGCCGGCGAACTCTCCAACGTCGCCGAGGTGGTCTACCTCGAAGACGTGCGCGAAAAACTCGGGCTGATGGACAAGCTGACCGCAGGCGTCGGCCAGTTCCTGCCGGGTCTGGTGTCGCGCAACGGCGCCGCCAACGAACTGGCGGTGATCCTGTTCACCTCCGGCACCGAAGGCCTGCCGAAAGGCGTGGCGCTCAGCCATTCCAACATCCTGTCCAACGTCGAACAATGCCGCGCTCACGTCGCGCTCTATCCCAACGACGCGATGTTCAATCCGCTGCCGACCTTCCACTGCTTCGGCCTGACCGGCGGCGCGCTGATGCCGCTGCTGCTCGGCATGAAGTCGATCTATCATCCGACGCCGCTGCAGCCGCACGAGATCGTCCGCCGCATCAAGGCGCACGGCGCCACCATCCTGCTCTCCACCGACACCTTCATGTCGCAATACGCCCGCGCCGGCGAGCAGGGCGACCTCAACTCGCTGCGCATGGCGATCTGCGGTGCCGAGCGCGTGCGCGACGAAACCCGCCAGCTCCTCCGCCGCAAATACGCGATGGACATCCTGGAAGGCTACGGCGTCACCGAGACCTCGCCGGTCGCCGCGGTCAATCAGCCCGGCGCGGCGCGTCCCGGCACCGTCGGCCGCCTGATGCCCGGCATGACGGCGCGGCTCGAACCGGTGGAAGGCATTCCCGGCGCCGGACGGCTGTTTCTCAAGGGCCCGAACGTGATGCTCGGCTACATCCGCCACGACAATCCGGGCGTGATCGAGCCGGTAAAGGACGGCTGGCACGATACCGGCGACGTGGTCGCCATCGACGAAGACGGCTTCATCGCCATCAAGGGCCGCATGAAGCGGTTCGCCAAGGTCGGCGGCGAAGTCGTGTCGCTGGCGGTGGTGGAAAACTGCGCCTCGGCGGTGTGGCCGGAATTTTCGCACGCCGCCGTCGCTTTCCCCGACGGGCGCAAGGGCGAAGCGGTGACGCTGGTCACCACCAATCCCGAAGCCAGCCGCATGGAAATGGTCGGCTGGGTGCATAATCACGGCGTCTCCGAACTGGCGATCCCGCGGAAGATCATCTACGTCCCCGACATCCCCGTGCTCGGCACCGGCAAGACCGATTACGTCAAGGTCGAGAAAATGGCGCTCGAGATGGCGGCGAAATAGGCGCTGTCGTTTGCGGTGAGGTCATCCTTCGCGGCCCCGCGCACAGGCATGCTGCGTACCACTGAGATCATGCGCGCGGGGCACTTCAGGAGGTTGAGCCTTTGCGATTGCTCTCTTCCTTCTCCCGCACCAATTCCTCGTGCCGGGTGCAGATGCGGGGCCATAGGGTGGCGGCTTCGGGGAGGTGGAGATTGAACACTTCGGAGAGGATGCCGAGGTATTCCGGCGCGTCGGCGACGAGGTGATCCTGTTTGCCGGACGGCGTCGTCTTGCGCAGGACGCGACCGCGCATCTGCCAGACGCCGTCGGAAGCATGATGCTGCAGCACGGCGTTCTGCACGAACGGCGATGCCGGCGTCGATTGCAGCCACTGGCAGCGTTGCGTGAGCAAGCCTTCGTCGGCGGCTTCAAGCCGGAAATCGAACGACGACACGCCGCCCAAGGCATGATGATGCAGCCGCCACCAGTCGTCTTCGGTGCGCGTCAGTGCGAATTCGAAGCCATGACTGACGAACGGGCCCGAGACGATGAAAATGGGCTCCAACGGGCCATCGCCGAAGCCGACATCAGCGAGGAACACGCCCTCGTCCAGCACCACTTTCAACACCAGGTGATTGCCGACCGCTTCGTCGCCGCGATCCTCGCGCATCACCGCGCCGGCGCAGCGCGTCACCTTGAAGCCGAGTTCGCCGAGCGCCCAGCCGAACAGCCCGTTCATCTCGTAGCACCAGCCGCCGCGCCGGCCGGTGACGATCTTGTCGAAAACCTGCGGCAGCGACGTCGTCACCGCATTGCCGAGCTGAACGTCGAGATTTTCGTAAGGGATGGCGAACAGATGGGCGCGATGCAAAGCCGCCAGCGTGGCGAGGTCGCGGTGCAGCGGCCCGTCGTAGCGGATGCGGTCGAGATAGGCCTTCAGGTCCATGGCGCGCCGTCGATACCACGCGCCAGCTTAGCCCGGGAGCCGGGTTCCGCGTAACCCCTATGCCGTTTTCGCAGCGGCCGGCGGCGTCACCGTGATACGGGCTCGGCCGCGCAGTTGCGGCACGCGGAAAACATCCATGCCTTGATGCAGCAGGCGCAGGTAATACAGCTCTTCCTTCGAATGCAGATTGAATCCGGCGTATTGCTTGAGGCCGTCGACGAATTCGATGTCATCGATGGCATCTTCGAAGCGGTCGTCCCAGGCATATTCCTCGGGGCTCGCCTTGAGTCCGGCGCCTTCGCTGAACAGGATCTTCGAGCGGTCGCGGATGACGCTCGGAAGCTCTTTGGGATGGAGATCGAACAGGTCGCGCAACGCCGCCTTGCCGACCCCGTTCCGCACCAGATCGGTGGCCTCGAGCCCGCGCGCATAATTGGCGAGTCTCGGATCGAGGAACGGCACGCGGGTCTCGAGATTGTGATGCATCGAGCAACGATCGACGCGCTGCAGCGAAATGCGATGCATCAGGCCGAGGCATTCCTCGCGCATCGCGCGGCCATAGGTCTCGTCGAGGCCGAACGCCTTTTCCAGCGGCGTATAACCGCAGAACAGCTCATCGGCGCCCTCGCCACACAGCGCGACGCGGATATTGTCCTTCTGGATCGCCTTCGACACCGCCAGCGATACCACGGCACCGCGCACCAGCGCCGGCTCGAAGCTCTCGGTGGTGACCACGGCCTCCGACAACAGCGCAAAGGTGTTGTCGCTGTGGGGATCGAACGGAACGTGCTTGAGGTCGAAACCGGTCGCTTCGGCATAGGCGGCGGCGAACGGATAATCGACGCTCTCATGGCCGCCGACAAAATAGCCGGGCGTCTCGGGTCGCACCTGGCGGGCGTAATGGGCGACCAGGGTGGAGTCGATACCGCCGGAGAACATGATCGCGAACGGCAGATCCGACGGAATGTGGGAGGCGACCGCCGCCTGCATCAGCGTGTCGAGTTCCTTGCGGTCGGTCGGGCGGAACGCGTCCGGCGCCTTCACCGCCGACGGGAACGGCGCGCAGGTGTTGTGGGTGAGGAGGAATCCGGGCGGCAGGGCCAGTACGTCGCCCTCGTCCACCGTGTTGAGCAAGGGTCGAATTTCCGAACAGAACAGGAAGCCGCCGTCCTTCTGCATGACATAAAGCGGCTTGATGCCGAACGGATCGCGGGCGGCGAGGAACTGGCCGGTGGCAATCTCGTAGGCGACGAAGGCATACATGCCGCTGATCTTGGCGAGCGCATGATGGCCCCAGACCCGCAAGGCATTCGCCAGCACTTCGGTATCGGAATCGGTGCGGAACGGCACGCCCATGGCGGCAAGTTCATCGCGCAAGGCCCGGTAATTGTAGATTTCGCCGTTGAACGACACCGCCAGCTTGCCGTCGAACGAAGGCTGCGGCTGGACGGCGTTGTCGCGGTCGACGATCCGCAGGCGCCGCGTGCACATCGCCACCGGCTCGACCGGATGGCGCAAGGGATCGGTGACGTCGCCGCGCGAAGCAATGCCGTCAATCAGGCGCTTGACGACATTCGCCGCATCCGGCCATTCGATTGCAACGGCAATTCCACACATTTCCATAACCCCTAAGCGGCTCGCGCGAGCCTATCGGGGCAGCCGTAAACTAGTGATTAACCGTGCGCGACCGCGCTGGGGGGCGATTTACGCCGGTTTCCGGTTTGCCATGACACCAAGCCCTGCCCCATCAACACCAGCGCCAGCGGCTCAGCTTGATGCCTCTCCCGGTAGAAGCCTGCTCCTATGACGGTTTCAAACTATTTCGAGTCCCCTGCATCCAGGACGTGCCCTCGCTGCATCCCCCTTATGCCAACGCCCAACCGGGGCCTGGTAATCAATCGTTAACCAATGCAGGTGCCAAGTGCGATATACCATCAAGTCGCCACTACTCGGCACTTGCATATTGTGAAGTTCATGCTAGATATAACTTCGCAATAGCCGAGAGGGCGGAAGAAGACGCGAGTGTGACGTGACCGAAGAAACGCAATACACGCGCAAATTCCGTAAGGAGCTAATGGCCGGACTGTCATCGCTGGTCCTGCTGGCCGTGCTCGCACGCGCCGGACGGGAAATGTACGGATACGAGATCGCCAAGGCCGTGAAGGCGGAAGGCGAAGGCGGATTGATCTTCAAACAGGGCGCGATCTATCCCGTTCTCAGGTCGCTGAACGCCCTCGGGCTGCTCAATAGCCGGGTGGAAGCCTCGGCCTTCGGCCCGCCGCGCCGCTACTACAACATCACCGACGAAGGCCGCAAAGCGCTGGCCGAATGGCAATTCGCTTGGCGCGACATGCGCGAGTTCGTCGACGATGCGCTGAAAGCCGGCGTCACCCCCGGAGGGACGGGCAATGAATACAGCGCAACCGCCTGATAACGTCCGCACCTATCTCAGCGAGCTGAGGCGCGCGCTGAAAGGGACGCCGCGCGGGCTGATCGCCGATGCCCTCGCCGATTGCGAAGAGCATCTCAACATGGAGATCGCGCAAAATCCGGACATGGATGAAGCCGCGGTCATGGCGTCCGTCGTCGAAACATACGGATCGCCGCAGGAAATCGCCGAGGAATATCGCGACATGGAAGCGACGATCTCGACCCCCTTCCCCAAACAGCCCAGCATCGAATCCGGATACGGCGGATTTTTCGGCGTCGTCTCCGACCCCAAGACGTACGGCGCCCTGCTCTATATGTTGCTGTCGCTTATCACCGGCATCTTCTACTTCACCTGGACGGTAGTCGGCATCTCGCTCACCGCCGGCACGTCTGTGCTCATCATCGGCATTCCGCTGGCGCTGGT